>NZ_MIIZ01000588.1:0-7180 GCF_001743005.1 Shigella sp. FC1967
GGGGGTTGGCAATGGGCTGCATCAACAGGAACTGATGCCGTACCTTATTTTCGCATTTTTAATCCTACCACCCAAGGCCGTAAGTTCGATCCTGATGGTGAATTTATCCGACGTTGGCTTCCTGAACTTGCCAATGTGCCAAATCGATATATTCACACGCCTCATGAATGGGCGGCGAAAACCCATAATTCTATCGATTATCCATTACCAATAGTGGATCACGCTAAAGCACGGGTAAGAGCTATTGAGTCTTATGAAGAGGCAAAAAAAAGGTAGAATAGCGTCACACTGCTTATCAAAATGAGTTCAATATTGTGAAAACACCGATAATCTCTGTTATTGTGCCGATGTTTAATGAAGCCTCTCGTATCACGAGATTATTGGATAGCTTAATTACTCAAACTTTTACTGAATTTGAAGTCATTATTATTAATGATGGTTCAACGGATAATAGTGTTGAAATCGCAACCCCTTATTGTGAAAAAGATGCTCGCTTTAAACTCTATCATCAAACCAATAAAGGATTATCCAGTGCACGAAATTACGGATTACAAAATGCTAATGGGGAATGGATAGCCTTTTTTGATAGTGATGATTTTATTAAGCCTGAATTGCTCTCACATTGGTACCAATTAGCGGTTACACAACACTTGATGTTTTAATTGGTAATGCTGAACGATTCAATCCCAGTGATCTTAAAAAGCACCAAAGACCAATCCATCAACGACAACCTTATCAAAAAGTCATAAAAGGCAGTGAGTGGATTATTCATGCCGTAAACCAACATCAATGGCCACATTTTGTTTGGTTACAGTTAATTCGTCATGATTTAATTAAAAAACATCAATTACGCTTTATTGATGGTCTTTATCATGAAGATATTTTGTGGACAACCCAACTGGCACTTGTCGCAGAAAGAATGGGATTTGATAATCAAACTCTCTATTATTATTGTGCTAATCCTGACTCTATTACACGAAAACTCAATCCACAAAAAGAAGCAAAACGAACACAAAGTTATATGCAGATAGTCCTACAATTGCTAAAAATTGCAGATAAACAACACGATCCCTTATTAGCAAAAGCACTTCGCCAACAAGCACTGCGTGAATTAGGCAGTTTCTTTATTCTCTTTCGTAAACACTGCGATGCAAAACATCAAAAATTAATTGCACAACAATTTCGTACCCACTCATTTTTTTCCGCACTCAATAAAGGTGTGAATAATTGGCATCAACGCTGGTTTATTTGTCGTGTGTATTACCTTCTGTTTATCGCCACATTGAAATAAATAAGCATAAAAAAACAGCGCTGTTGTTAAGCGCTGTTTTTATATCTAAATACTGATGACTAGCCTGTATTACGCATACCAGCAGCAATACCTGCAATAGTGACCATTAGCGCTTGTTCAATTCGAGGATCTGACTCGCTATGTGTACGAGAACGTTGTAACAACTCAGCCTGAAGTACGTTTAATGGATCGGTATATACATTACGTAGTGCAATAGATTCAGCAACCCATGGTAAATCCGCCATTAAGTGTTCATCTTTTGAAATTGCCAAGACACTCTTAATATCATCGGAAAGTTGCTGACGTAATTTAGATCCTAATGGCCATAAACGCTCTTCAACTAAACGCTGATCGTAATATTCTGCTAACCATAAATCCGCTTTGGCGTACACCATTTCCAACATCGCAATACGTGTATTAAAGAACGGCCAGTTCTCACACATATCGTCTAATACCGCTTGTTTTCCGCTATCAATTTCATGCTGCAATGCGGCACCCGCGCCCAACCAAGCAGGTAACATTAAACGATTTTGAGTCCATGCGAAGATCCATGGGATAGCACGCAAAGTTTCAACACCACCAGTCGGGCGACGTTTTGCAGGACGTGAACCTAATGGCAGTTTACCTAACTCGCCTTCTGGAGTGGCAGCTCTAAAGTAAGGGACAAAGTCTTCTTGCCCTCGTACATAATCACGATACATTGCACAAGAAACGTCAGATAAGGAATCCATTACCTCAATCCAAGGCGCTTTAGGCTCAGGTGGTGGCAATAAATTTGCTTCTAAGATTGCACCTGCATAGTGAGCAAGGCTACTGATTGTGACTTGTGGTAATCCGAACTTAAAGCGGATCATTTCGCCTTGTTCCGTTACACGCAGCCCCCCTTTTAAACTTCCTGGTGGTTGAGAGAGTAATGCCGCATGTGCTGGCGCGCCACCACGACCAATCGTACCGCCACGCCCATGGAAGAGAGTCAATGTCACACCTGATTTTTCACAGAGTTTAATTAATGCATCTTGTGCACGATATTGCGCCCATGAAGCTGCCATCACACCCGCATCTTTTGCTGAGTCTGAATAACCAATCATCACCATTTGTTTGTCATCAATTAAATCTCGATACCAAGGGATATCAAACAAACGTGTCATCACGCTTTCAGCGTTATTCAAGTCTTCAAGTGTTTCAAATAATGGCGCAACGGGTAAACGAATATTCGCACCGGCTTCTTTGAGTAATAATTTTACGGCTAATACATCAGAAGGTACTTTTGCCATTGAAATCACATAAGAAGCGATGGAATCTTTAGGTGATTGTGCAATAACACGACAAGTCTCAAAAACTTCTTGCGTTGCTGCGCTTGGTTGCCAATTTGTCGGGATCAGTGGACGTTTAGAATTTAATTCTTCAAGTAAGAAAGCTTGTTTTTGCTCTTCAGACCAATTTGCATAATCACCAAGTTCTAAATATTGTGTCAATTCAGAGAGTGCTTCTGTGTGATTGGTACTTTCTTGGCGAATATCGAGCTTAACTAGCTGTAAGCCAAAACAGCGGATACGACGTAATGTATCTAGCAGTTGCCCATTAGCGATAATACGCATACCGCACTGAGTCAGTGATTGATAGCAAGCGTATAGCGGATCCCAAAGTTGTGCATTATCAATTAATAGCCCTTCAGGAGGTAGTGATTGCTGTCCTTTAATGCGTTGTTCTAAATAATCACGGGTCACTTGTAAGCGAGTACGCAATTGTTTAGCTATTTCACGATATGGCTCTGCAACTTCAGATCCCCCTGCTAATTCACGCAGTTCAGGGGTACTTTCTGTCATTGAAAGCTCTGAAACAAGAACCTGAATATCATTTAAAAATAAATCGGCGGCTTTCCAACGACTTAATAGTAAAGCATGGCGTGTGATTTCAGCGGTCACATTTGGGTTGCCATCGCGATCGCCGCCCATCCATGAAGTAAAACGAATTGGAGAAGCTTCTACAGGTAAGTTGTAATCAATGGATTCTTTAAGTTGCTCATTAAATTCACGTAAAAAAGCAGGAACACCTTCCCATAAGCTATTTTCAACAACCGCAAAGCCCCATTTTGCTTCATCAATAGGTGTTGGGCGAATTTTTCTAATTTCATCAGTATGCCATGATTGAGCAACTAGCTGGCGCAGACGGCGCATAATATTAGTGCGCTCATAATCCGCTAAATCATCATGATCGAGTTGAGATAAACAGGTATTAACTTCAACTAGCTTATGAATAAGTGTACGACGAGCAATTTCGGTTGGGTGTGCCGTTAATACCAACTCAATAGAGATTTGCTCTACCGCCTCTTTTAATTGTTCATCGGTAAAATTCTTATCTTTTAGCCGAGTGATCAGTTTTGCCAATGCAACAGGATTGCTAGCCGCTTCGCCGTGAGGCGAAATACTATGGTATTGCTCTGCCACATTCGTCAGGTTTAAGAATTGATTGAATGCTCTAGCAACAGGCAATAATTCATCATTAGAGAGATTTTGTAACGTCAACAACAATTTTTGTCGCTGAACTTCATTACCTGCTCGTGACGATTTAGATAATTTTCGAATAGATTCAACCTTATCTAAGATTTCTTCACCGAGTGCTTCTTTTATCGTATCTCCAAGTAGCTTGCCAAGCATACTGACATTACTACGCATAGCCGAATATTGTTGATTCATAAGACTCCTGACCTTGTCTTTGTGGCGGTAACAACATGCTTCTTCCTATTAGAAAAGTCATGTCCTCCCAGTTGTGTAATTAACTTTCATTTCTGATGTGACTTTATTTTGATTTTTGTGATAAGCCACACTGCTTTTTTTTACTTAGCTTACTATTCATATCAGAAAATAATCGTTTTGGGGGATTTTTCTGAAATTTAATTACGGCTTTAGTCTTATAAGAATGGCTAATATTCATGCTTTTCTAGCTCAATTCTGTCAAGAATAAGGACATTTTTTTGTTTCTTATCGTCTAAGAAGCGTTTTTTACTAGAAAGGGGGAAATAAGTGAAAATTTATCTGGCAGAAAATTTAGATAAATTTTTTTTAATATTGATAAATTGTCTGGTATTTTTTCTCTAATTTCACTATATCAATACCCCTTAAATAGAAAAGGCGCTGACTATGCAGCGCCTTGTGTTAACAAATAGCATATTCATTTTTTCAATGAATCAATCTTTTTTTCTACGTTTTCTTTAAGATCAGATGCACCATGTTTTATATCGTGGGCAACTTCAGATAATTTTTCTTCTGTCCGATGCTTCACCTCCGTCGTTTTATCTTTTAGCTGATCAACATGTTTTTTCAATTTTTTGACATTAATCGCTCCTTTGTGACTAGAGATGATTTAAGTATAGCCAAGGTTAAAAATAACGACGTGTCGTAGCTCTCATTTTATCACCCTTGATTGCTTTTATTTGCTCGCTTACTTCGTTTAGAGATTTTCTCTAAATACCCCATCACAAAAGCAGAAAAAACAAACGTCAGATGTAGCACCACATACCATAATAACTTGTTATCGGGGATATTTTTTAAGTCCATAAATACCCCTAACAAATGAATAGAAGAGATAGCAACAATAGAAGCAGCCACTTTATTTTTCAGCGATTCTGCATCCATGTTACCTAACCAAGAGAGTTTATCCTTTGCCCCTTCGATTTCCATATTGGTAATAAAATTCTCATAACCTGAGAAAATGACCATTATCAATAACCCCCCCACTAATGCCAAATCAATTAGCCGATAATAAACGTAAAACTAAATCAGCTTCAGATAAGGCAAATATATTGGGTAAGATCTCGTACATTGACTGAAAAAAATTTTATCGTTAATGCCAATAATCCCAGAGATAAGCCAATATAGACAGGTGCAAATAACCAACGAGAGCGATACATCCATTTTTCTACAATTCTATTCATAATTCCTCTCTATCTACACAATTAATCATCATCTTTTTCAGTATAGAAGAGAAAAAAATACACAGAAAACTATCAGTAATAAAAAAATCACTGATAGTTTTGATTAAAAAGAAAATAGTCTTTTACAATAGTTGAGAAAGGCGATTGAGATCTGACTGAATAGCCCCCGCAGTCACATCACGCCCAGCACCAGGACCTCTAATGACTAATGGGTTATCACGATACCAACGGCTTTCAATCGCAAATAGGTTATCCCCCGGTAATAGTGAAGCGAGAGGATGATCTTTTCTCACTGCTTCAACACCGACTTTTGCTTTACCATTAGCATCAAAACGGGCGATATAACGTAATACCATATCCATTTCATTTGCTGCGGCTAATCGTTGTTCCATTTGTTCATTGATCAATGCACTGTTATCAAAGAACGCTTCTAGTGAACCCGTTTCAGCTTGTACCGGAACTAAAGATTCCACCCGTACTTGCTCTGGTTCGATGTCATAACCGGCTTCACGAGCCAGAATAACCAGTTTACGCATTACATCTTGCCCTGATAAATCAATTCGAGGATCAGGCTCTGTTAACCCTTGTTGCCAAGCTTGTTCCACCAAATCACTGAAAGGGACTGTGCCATCAAATTGCAAAAATAACCACGAAAGCGTACCAGAGAAAATACCGCTAATGGATAAAATAGTGTCTCCACTTTCTCGTAGATCGCGCACCGTATGATTAATGGGTAAACCCGCACCCACAGTGGCGTTATATAACCAATGGCGGCCTGTTTTGGAAAAAGCATCTCGTGTTGCACGATAACGTACACTTGATGCCGAGCCAGCAATTTTATTTGCACTGATAACATGAAAACCGTAGCTAGCAAAATCTTCATAAGAAGCAGCAAGGGACTCATTGGCAGTAATATCAACAACGACTAAATCATCATAAGGATGCGCTCTCATCCAAAGATAAAGCGACTCTTCATTATGCTCTGTGGCTTCCTCATCAAAGAAAGCCAATGCACGACTTGGATTAATACCTTGATAATCAAGTAAACTACGACGGCTATCAACAACGCCCGCAAGAATAAATTCAAAATCACTACGTGCTGATAAAGGCTCTTGTTCTCGAGCAAACAATTCTAACCAACGTGAACCTATATTCCCTTTACCAAACAGCACTAAGCCAATTTGTTTTTCAGCTCTAAATAATGTTTGATGCAAACCTTGCAGTAAGTGTTCAGTATAATTACGTAATACGGCAACTAAGCTGATGTTATCTTCAGCATGCCAAATAAATTCAACCGGTTGATCTTTAAGTTGCTGATAAAAACGATGACAATGCAACGGATTTTTACAGACACCCGCACCCACTAAAGCCACTAATGAGAAGCCTTCTCGTAAATGTAATTTACCCGGTAAAACAGCATCTTGTAATACATCTAATGCGCTGTTAGCAACTTCACTGGTATAGCAAAGTTGTAAAAGTTGGCTGTCTTTATCCACACCCGTTGCTAAAGGACGAATTTGTGCACGTTTAAGCCGTTCATCAACCTCTTTCACCACTTGTTCGAAATTTTGGTGAGATGAAAGTTGGAGTTCAATTAGACAAACATCATCATGGCTCGTCACGATTTTAGCGCCTGTTCCTGACGCCAAAACACGTTCTATACGCGTTGAACCTTGTTCTGGTTGATAACTACAACGAAGTTGTAAATCAATATTACTGCCTGAAACGGGTTGAAGTGTACGCGTATGTAAAACAGGGGCTGCTAATCGAGCCAATTCACTCGCTTCATCTAAACGCAACAAGGGTAATAAACAAGCATCTTTTACTTTGCGAGGATCTGCGCTATAAACCCCCGCAACATCACTCCAAATGGTGACTCTACCGACATTAGCTAAAGCACCCACTTGTGTTGCAGAGTAGTCACTACCGTTACGACCTAATAAGACCGTTTCCCC
>NZ_MIIZ01000589.1:0-7097 GCF_001743005.1 Shigella sp. FC1967
TAAGAAAGCCACTTATCTTCCATACAGGCAGGTAGCCAACCATTTAATATATTTTTTTTCAGCCTCTTTAGTTAGAGAATAGTTAATATAATGAATTAATGGCTTTTTTTTCAAAATACTTTAAATTCTTTAATATTTCTTTACTTGGCATTTTTATTTTATTCCATAAATTATAGTTATTGCCATAGAGTACTGAAATCAATCTAATTGATCAAAAGAAATAGATAAAACTTCATGCTCTTTAATATAAAGAAGTGATACATAATATTATGTGGAAATAAAAAACAGCAGATGTTACTTATAATTTCCCATCAATAAAAATAGGTTTCAATATACATATAAAGTATCAAATTAATAGATGATTATAAAAAAATTCTTACTAAATAAAGCAAGATTAAATAAAAATATAATGCAATCTGCCATTGGTTAAACCGATCACGGCAGATCCTATTTATGCTGTTAAATTAGATCTATCACTCGAATTTACTTCTGCGATTTTATGGTATGTCTGTTTAATTAGAACCCAACCAAAGAGCATAATTTATGATAGTTTCTAAACAGCAGTTACATCAATTAATAAAAAATAAATTACATCATGCAGGGTTAAGTGACGCTCATGCGGATACGGTAGCCGATGTCTTAGTCCATGCTGATGCCAAAGGTATTCATTCTCATGGTGCTGTACGTGTAGAGTATTATGCTGAGCGGATCAGCAAAGGTGGTACCAATACGGCTCCTGATTTTACTTATACTGAAACGGGACCATGTAGTGCTGTATTTGATGGTGATAATGGTGCTGGGCATGTTGCAGCGAGCGAGGCAATGGAACGTGCAATTAAAATAGCACAAGAAAAGGGCGTTGCGGTTGTTGGCGTAAGACGAATCGGTCATAGTGGCGCATTGTCTTACTTTGTAGAACAAGCATCACAAGCAGGTATGATAGGTATTTCACTGTGCCAATCCGATCCCATGGTTGTTCCTTTTGGTGGTTCAGAAGTTTATTATGGTACGAATCCTATCGCTTTTTCAGCTCCCGGAGTCGGTGATAAACATATTACATTTGATATGGCAACAACTGTACAGGCATGGGGTAAGGTACTAGATGCACGTTCACGGCATGTGGATATACCCGATACTTGGGCAGTCGACGAGCGTGGAAAACCGACGACGGATCCCTTTGCAGTAAAAGGATTATTGCCTATTGCGGGGCCTAAAGGTTATGGTTTAATGATGATGGTTGATGTGTTGTCTGGGATCTTGCTTGGGCTTCCTTTTGGTAAGCATGTCAGTTCGATGTATCACGATTTAACCGAAGGGCGAGAACTCGGCCAATTGCATATTGTGATTAATCCTGCTTTCTTTACTGATGCCACAATATTTAGAGAACATATCTCACAGGTTATGAGTGAGTTAAATGCTATTAAGCCTGCACCGAATGTAGATAAAGTTCTCTATCCTGGAGAAAACAGTCAAATCGAAGAACAAAGAAGTGAAAAAGAAGGTATTGAAATTGTTGATGAAATTTATAACTATTTAATATCTGACGTACTTTACAATAAATCTTATGATAATAAAAATCCGTTCGCGAGTTAATGATGAGCTGATTTATTCTAGATAATAAAAAACACCCCAACGTTGATGTTTAACTGTTGGGGTGTAAATAAAAACGTTATTTTTCGGTTTAATTAATTAAATTGTATATTAGCTCACTAACTTACCGATATTAGATCCCGCCGTTTTATTAAGAGAAATTGTTCCATTTCCACCGCTATTTTCTTGGTTGTCTACATTATGGTGATAAAAAATATCACGATAAGAGCCATACATCGCAGTGTAAGAAAGAGGAATAGTAATTAATAATCCTAAACCAAATGGAATAAGGCTAATGGCGAGAATAAAAAACAGTAAAATAAAGAAGAAAAAACCACCTGCTAAATTTATTTTTACTGCGGAAAGGCTTGCTTTAACGGCAGGAAATGCTTTATAGCCGTTGACTAACACCAAAGCTGGGACAAACCAATAAGCTGCCGTACTCAGTGCACCAAAGATAGCCATAATAATAAAAAACAGCATAAAGCCAGAAGAGTTATCTAACATCATTTCAGCAATAATTTCTTCTGGATAATCACTATTGATAGCATAAAAAATATCCATCATCGCCGCACTACTGACGATAACGGCAAGAATAATACCAGCAAGTAAAATTAGAAAACTAATACCGTAAGCACCCATCAAGCTAAGGTAACGTTTGTTGTAAAAACCAAAAAATAAGTTATCAACATCAATTCGCTGAGTTTCATACTGTTGATGGGCAATTGCCACAATACCTGCGGCTAATACAGTCGTAATAAAAGGTGAGATAATCGGACCAATTAGCGGAATAAATCCAAGAATAGTCGATATAATAAGACTAACGATAAAGTAGATAATAATAACGCCTATCCACATCCAAAAACGCTCTTTTATTAAATCCCACCCCAGCCCTAACCAGCGAACGCCGCCTGCGGCACCTCGCGCTTGAGGAATAGGCGTAAATACCTCTTGTGGCTCTGTTGGCGATGAATTATTGTTTTGTTCCATTTCCTGTACCTTAATCCCAATATCTTTGTTTATAAAATATAAGTCTTCTATAATATCTTTTTGTTTTGTTATTAATCAACAGTATTAAAGCTAATATAGGTTAAGGATAATCTTATAAAGACATGTTTAAATATGTTGGTCATTTCATATTGATAATAAAAAAATAAAACAAAAATAGTGTAAAAATCATTAATCTCATAAAAAGTATATTATTTTCAAAAAATACTATTCAGACTAGGATGACATAAGATGAGAAGAATAAAGAGATATGAAAAATAATGCTTTCTCTAGTATTAATGTGGTTTTACTTTATAAACAAAAAAGCAGCGCTTAAAACCGCTGCTTCTAAATTAATATTAAGGAAAATAACTTAATAGATAACTTTATGGCCGTAAGATTCAAGTATTGATTTTACATTCTCCATCGTCTCTTTGGACGGTGGATGAATGCCATCTAGTTTGTATTCTTCTCCTAAAGCGACCCATTTATGTTTGCCAAGTTCGTGGTAAGGAAGAAGTTCTACTTTTTCGATATTTTTCATATCTTTAATAAATTCACCTAACCGATGAGCAGAATCATCATCGTCAGACCAACCTGGCACAACCACATAGCGAATCCATGTTTTTTGACCTCGTTTTGCTAAATAACGAGCGAATTCAAGCGTACGCTGGTTTGATACACCAACCAGTTTCTGATGGATCTCATCATTGACTTGTTTTAGATCGAGCATCACTAAGTCAGTGGCATCCATTAATTCATCAATGACTGGGTCATAACGACGAACAAAACCGTTAGTATCTAGGCAAGTATGGATATTTTCTTTTTGACATGCGCGGAACCAATCACGTACAAACTCTGCTTGCAAAATTGCTTCGCCACCTGAAGCAGTCACACCGCCCCCTGAAGCATTCATAAAATGACGATAGGTAACCGCCTCTTTCATGAGTTCATCAACGGTGACGATTTGCCCACCATGAGTATCCCATGTGTCACGGTTGTGACAATAGAGGCATCTCATTAGGCATCCTTGAAAGAAAACAATGAAACGTATTCCGGGACCGTCAACAGTACCGCAGGATTCAAATGAGTGGATACGACCAAGTACGGACATAACAGGGTTACTCCAAAACTGTCTAATAAAAAGGCCCCAAAGTAGGGGCCTTTATTCTAAGCGATTTTATCTACTTTCTCAGTAAATAAATGCATGAGTTATCAAATTACATTGTTTGTGTAAATGTACGGGTGATAACGTCTTGCTGTTGCTCTTTAGTCAGTGAGTTAAAGCGAACGGCATAACCAGAAACACGGATAGTTAACTGAGGATATTTCTCAGGATCTTCCATTGCTTCTAACAGCATTTCACGATTCATCACGTTGACGTTCAGGTGTTGACCACCTTCGATGCCTGCTTCGTGGTGGAAATAACCATCCATTAGGCCAGCAAGGTTAGCTTTACGAACATCATCATCTTTACCTAATGCATTAGGTACGATTGAGAAGGTATAAGAAATACCATCTTTCGCATAAGCAAATGGCAGTTTTGCAACAGAAGTCAGAGAAGCTACCGCACCTTTTTGGTCACGACCGTGCATTGGGTTAGCACCTGGTCCGAATGGTGCGCCTGCACGACGACCGTCTGGAGTATTACCTGTTTTCTTACCGTAAACAACGTTTGAAGTGATAGTCAGGATTGACTGTGTAGGTACCGCATTACGGTATGTACGCAGTTTCTGAATTTTCTTCATAAAGCGTTCAACTAAGTCACAAGCGATATCATCTACACGAGGATCGTTGTTACCAAATTGTGGGTATTCGCCATCAATTTTGAAGTCAATCGCTAAGCCGTTTTCATCACGGACAGGAGAAACTTTTGCATATTTGATTGCAGACAGTGAGTCAGCAGCAACAGACAGACCTGCGATACCACATGCCATTGTACGATATACGTCACGGTCATGAAGTGCCATCAGAGCGGCTTCATAGCTGTATTTATCGTGCATGTAGTGGATAACGTTCAACGCAGTAACGTACTGAGTTGCTAACCAATCCATAAAGTGATCCATTTGGTTCATCACGGTATCGAAGTTTAATACATCGTCCATGATTGGCGCATGTTTTGGACCTACTTGGATTTTCAGTTTTTCGTCAACACCACCATTGATGGTATACAGTAAGGTTTTCGCTAAGTTTGCACGAGCACCGAAGAACTGCATTTGTTTACCAACAACCATTGGGCTAACACAACATGCGATTGCATAGTCATCGCTGTCGAAGTCAGGACGCATTAAGTCATCATTTTCGTACTGGATTGAAGACGTATCGATTGAGACTTTTGCTGCGTATTTTTTGAAGTTGATAGGCAGTTGTTCTGACCACAGAATGGTCATGTTTGGTTCTGGTGATGGACCCATTGTGTACAGGGTATTTAAGAAACGGAAAGTATTCTTAGTTACCAGAGTACGGCCATCTAAACCCATACCTGCTAAAGATTCTGTTGCCCAGATTGGGTCACCAGAGAACAGCTCATCATATTCAGGAGTACGTAAGAAACGAACCATACGTAATTTCATGACTAAGTGGTCAATTAATTCCTGAGCTTGTTCTTCTGTCAGTAAACCTGCTTCAATATCACGTTGGATGTAGATATCTAAGAAAGTCGATACACGACCAAATGACATTGCAGCGCCGTTTTGAGATTTAACAGCGGCTAAGTAACCGAAGTAAGTCCATTGTACGGCTTCTTTTGCATTTTGAGCTGGGCGAGAAATATCGTAACCATATTTTGCCGCCATTTCTTGGATTTGACCTAAAGCAGCGTGCTGCTCTGCGATTTCTTCACGCAGTTGAATAGTCATTTCCAAATCTTCGCCTTTTTCCATTCTTTCTTGTAAAGAAGTGAATTGGGCAAATTTATCTTTACGCAGGAACTCAATACCATACAGTGCAACACGACGGTAGTCACCAATGATACGACCACGGCCATATGCATCTGGCAGACCAGTTAAGATACCTGATTTACGGCATTTTAGGATGTCTGGAGTATAAACATCGAAAACACCTTGGTTGTGAGTTTTACGGTAATCAGTAAAGATTTTTTTCAGTTCTGGATCTAGCTCACGGTTATAAGCGTGGCAAGAACTTTCAACCATACGGATCCCACCGAATGGGATGATTGCACGTTTTAGAGGTGCATCAGTCTGTAAACCGACGATTTGTTCTAAATCTTTCTCGATATAACCAGCATCGTGAGAAGTGATAGTTGAAGCAACAGAAGTATCAAAATCAACCGGCGCGTGCGTGCGGTTTTCGATTTTGATGCCTTCCATAACTTGTTCCCAAAGTGTATCAGTTGCTTTAGTGGAACCTGCTAGGAAAGATTCGTCGCCTTCATATGGAGTGTAGTTTTTTTGAATAAAGTCACGAACGTTAACACCGTTCTGCCATTCACCTTCAGAAAAACCTTTCCATGCTTCAGCAAATTTTTCATTTAAATCAGACATGATACTTCTACCTTTTTACAATGGAACTTAAGAAATCAGTCATATCTGCACGGATTAATGTTTGTCACCGCGCAGATGCATTAACCAGTATACCAGACCGACTAGGACTGCCCCGCCAATAATGTTACCGATAGTGACAGGTAATAAATTATTAGAGAGAAAATTTGATACAGTTAAATTTGAAAATTGTTCGGGTGATGCACCTACTTTAGTCCAGAATTCTGCTGGTGCAAAATCCTTAATCACAATACCTAAAGGAATAAGAAACATGTTAGCGATACTGTGCTCAAAACCACTAGCAACGAACATACCGATAGGTAAAATCAGTGCAAAAAGCTTATCAATCAGCGTACGACCTGCATAGCTCATCCATACTGCAAGACAAACCATTAAGTTAGCAAGAATACCTAAACAAACAGCTTCAATAAACGTGTGCTCAAGTTTATGTTGCGCAGTTTGTAAAACATTCAGCCCCCAAAGCCCATTTGCTACCATATGCTGACCAGCAAACCACATTAATGCGACAAAAAAGAGTGCGCCAATAAAGTTACCAAGATAGACATTTATCCAGTTAGCAAACATTTTGCTCCAAGATATACGTCCAGTTGCTTTAGGAATAATAGTAAGAACAGTTGAGGTAAATAAATCCGCGCCACAAACGACAACGAGCATTAACCCCAAAGAGAAGCAGATCCCACCGACTAATTTAGCCAGCCCAAAAGGAACAGATGCGGTACCTGTAGTAGCAGTAATATAAAAAACAAAAGCAATTGATATAAACATTCCCGCAGTAAATGCAGATAAATAAGTCATTGGGATCTGTTTATTTGCTTTATAACAACATGCATCATCGGCAACTTTTGCCATATCAGCAGGTGATAATAAATTAAAAGGGCTGTCAGCTTTCATACTAACACTCTCTTATATGTTGGAATAATTATAGCACGCAATAATAGTAGCAAAGGGGCTTACATCTAAAATTGATATGGATCATAGTCACTCATTAGAATCCCATTT
>NZ_MIIZ01000590.1:0-7058 GCF_001743005.1 Shigella sp. FC1967
TGTTTCTGTTATTTCTTACTGTTTTTCTGATATTTTTATCAATTTATCCCTTAGTGTAATCATTTAGCCTAATTGATACCAATAAAATTATTGCCTTTGTTTCTCAAGTTTACTGATGAAAATTATCTCGCGATCTACTATCTCAATCAATGATGCTCTTTTATTTTTTTGTCATCTTTTACTTTTCAGTATAAAAAATAAAAACCAACAATTATAATCATTAGTTTTTATTTATATAATATTTATAAGCGTCTATTTTTTAAAATAATACAACAGCTGGTTTAACAAACAGTTATCTTTTTATACATTTGATTTACATCAAGGAATGTACTGATAAATTCATTAAACAAATGCTATAAAAAGATCTATCTTATTTGAAAGCAAAAAATGACAAGCAATTATCGATCACTTGGCTTTAAAAAACCTTCTGATTTATTCAAAAGTAATGGTATAAAAATACCCTTTCTTAATGGATCTCTTGCATCTAACAATAACACAAGCGCTATTTCGTGTTGGCGTACTGTCAGCGCAAATGGTGGGAAACCGAATTACAGGCAGTCACGTCATGATGAGAAAAATTGAAGAGCTGTTAGCCAATAACAAGCAATGGTCAGAATCTGTTACTGAAGAAAATCCTCAGTTTTTTAAAGATCTCTGTAAAGGTCAAAAACCTCACTTCTTATGGATTGGTTGCTCCGATAGCCGCGTTCCAGCAGAAAAATTAATCAACGCAGCACCAGGTGACTTATTTGTTCACCGTAATGTGGCAAACTTGGTCATCCACACTGACTTAAACTGTCTTTCAGTGATCCAGTATGCAGTTGATGTATTACAAGTTGAACACATTATTGTCTGTGGTCATTATGGTTGTGGTGGTATTGAAGCAGCTATTGAAGGCACCGAATTAGGTCTTATCAATAACTGGTTACTGCATATCCGCGATATCTGGTACAAACACAGTTCAATGTTAGGTGAACTGGCACCGCAAGATAGATTAAACCTACTTTGTGAGCTAAATGTTATCGAACAAGTATACAACCTTGGTCATTCAACGATTATGCAAGCAGCATGGAAACGTGGACAAAAAGTGATGATCCACGGTTGGGTTTACGGTTTAAATAACGGTGAGTTACACGACCTCGATATCACGTCAGATAGCCGTGAAAAACTTGAACTATCTTATCGTCAAGCGATGGCAAAATTGAGTCATCCACGCTAATACATTCATTATAAGCAATCATTTTAGGCCCTAATATTTAAAAAATATTAGGGCTTTTTTATACGTTATAAAAAATAAAGTTTCCTATTTGGCAACAATGAAAAAAGGTGCTAATCTATTGACAAATAGGAAACGAGGGACAGGGAATGCACGTAATATCACGAGAGCCTTTTGATTTAGCATCTGCACGTTTCCCCAATTGTGCTCAATCAATTACTGATACTTATAGAACGTTAAAACAGAGTACTTATCAAACACCTGATGCATTAAAAAAAAGTCTTCCCAAGTTTAGATAGAATGAAATATAGAGAAAAATGGTGGGTTATCAATATTGGTGGAAATACATTAAGGATCCTATTTTTTGCAGATTTTGAACGCAACAAAATTATTTGTAAAACATATTTCTACTCATGCTGAATACGATAAACTTATTGATTACTATCGAGAACAAAAGAATGATGATTGTTGATGCAATTAAGGCTGCTAATAGCCTAGTCAATATAGTTCCTATTCTTGGTCGTAGCCAATCTCGTAAAGACTATGAAGAAGGTGTCAAGTTGGTTGAATATTTAGTAGAACACGACCCAGATAATCCTTTAATTGATATGCTTTGTCATAAAATTGACGAATATGAAAATAGCGCGCCTGAATTTAGGGTCTTCAATGCAAGACTCAATCAATGTGATGATGCGATTGCAGTTTTGCGTACATTGATGGATCAATACCAACTAAATACTACTGATTTTAAAGAAGAATTGGGTTCACGCTCTTATGTAAGTCGCATTCTCAATGGTGAACGTAATCTCACATTAGAACATATTAAAAAACTGTCGGTTCGATTCAATCTACCTGTGTCTATTTTTATTAAGTAATACCGATAAAAACCGCCTAAAGCGGGTTTTCTTACTTCTATTTAAAATAAATTACTCATCTAATAAGGTGACATGCCCAATATAAGGCAAGTGACGATAGCGCTGTGCGTAATCGATGCCGTAACCAATAACAAATTTATCTTCAATGGAATAACCAATCCACTCAACAGGAACATCAACTTCACGACGAGAGGGTTTATCCAGTAATGTACAGATAGAAATAGAAGCTGGCTCACGTAAGCTTAAAATCTCTTTAACACGATTTAAGGTGTTACCTGAGTCGATAATATCTTCAACAATCAGAACATCTTTACCACGAATGTCTTCATCGAGATCTTTAATGATTTTAACGTCTCGCGTTGACGTCATACCATTACCGTAACTTGATACAGTCATAAAATCGACTTCATGGTTCACATCAATTTCACGGCACAAATCAGCCATAAAAATAAAAGAACCTTTTAACAAGCCGATTAAGACAAGATCATGTTGACCTTGACGTGGGCGGTAATGTTCTGTGATTTCACGACCTAGCTCAGCAATACGCTGTTTGATCTCTTCTTCAGAGATCATGACATCAACAATATGTTTCATGATTAATTTCGATTGGGTTAACGGGGAAAGCAAACGATTGTACCAGAACTTCCTTCATCATGCGATGATCTGATTTAATGAAAATAAAGGCACGAAATATCAATTTCATGCCTTTTATTAATTTATCTTACTGATATTAATAACTTTTACAGTGATTGATTATTTACTCACAGTAAAACCCGCCATCATTCCAGTATCTTCATGTTCTAATAAATGACAGTGCGCCATAAACGGATGTGCTTTTGTTGCTAAATGGTCGAATTTCACTAGAATTTCGCTAAATTGCCCTTCAACTTTCACAATATCTTTCCAACCTTGGCGGTGCTTCTCTGGTGCTCTACCATTTTCAGATAAAATGCGAAATTGTGTACCATGAACATGGAATGGATGTAACATCATGTCACCCCGACCAGAAACAACCCAACGCTCATAAACGCCTTGTTTTACATCAAATGCAGGTTCAGTCATTGAGAATGGAATACCATTGATACTATTTGCATTATAAATATCAAGATCCCCACTACCATGACCACAATTCATTCCGCCGCCCATCATGCCACTACCGTTACCTTGGCGCATATGACTCATTCCATGATGAATACCCGCTAAAGCTTTATCACCATAACGCTCGGTTAATAACATCATCCCTTGCATATCTAAACGCATATCCATGCGCAGGTGTAATGTGCGCGTTGAAAGATTGCTTAATGTGGGTAATGCAGGAATAAGCGCCAATTGCTCAGGTAAAAGACCCTGTCCTTTTTCTGCTGAGGGTAATAAGCGCAATACAGGCAATACATTATCAAATGGCGCTAAAACCATCCCCATTTGACGAACGGGTAAAGTGACAATATCAAAATCACGCCCATCAGAGGTATCCACTAAAACCTCAAAGCGTTCCCCCATTAAAATCGGTAGCTCTGTCACTTTGACGGGTTCTGCGAGTAATCCACCATCGCTGGCAATCACATACATGGGTCTGCCATCACTGGTTGCAAGGTTTAGGCTACGCGCGTTACAGCCATTTAAGAAACGTAATCTTACCCAACCTTTGGGCACAATATGCTGTGGTTGAATGGCACCATTGGTTAACATCATATCGCCAAACCAACCAATTGCAGCACTCATTACATCGAGTTGATAATCAATTTGTCCATCACTGTCTAAACGTTTGTCTTGCAAAATAATAGGTAAATCATCCACGCCCCAGCGATTAGGCAATTTACGGTTTGAGGTTTCATCATCTTCAATGATCACTAATCCACCTAATCCCATCGCGACTTGTTGTCCAGTTACACCATGAGTATGAGGATGGAACCAGCACGTTGATTCAGCTTGATTAGGTGTAAAAGTAACCGTACGAGATTTTCCTGACTCAATCATTGCTTGTGGGCCACCATCTTCTTCGCCACTGATTTCAAGCCCATGCCAATGAACCGTTGTTGTTTCTGGTAATTGGTTATTGATATTAATGGTGACGGGTTGACCACGCTTAAGTTTCAATGCGGGACCTAATAAACTACCGTTATAACCCCACGTAGTTGTCTTTGCGGTGGGAATAAATTGAGAAACACCTTGTTGAATATTCAGAACAATCTTTTGTTGGGCATCAGGGGTAATTTGAGGTGGAATAGCCAGTGAAGGCATGTTACTTTGGGCAAACGCAAAACGACTCCAGCTTGGTAATAATGTGACAGCACTTAATGTGGCGCCTAATTTTAAAAATTCGCGACGTTGCATAATATATTCCTCTGAATAAAAACAAATTATTTTGTATTTATTGAAATAAAATGGAGAAAGAAGTTTTGTAAACTATTACCAATGGTAAAGTTTCCCCTTACTGGAAGGTCAATTTAAAACCCAACAAAACAAAGGGTCTTTGCAAAACTTTTAACTACATTAAGTCAAATAACAAAACTGACTAAATCATCACACAAAGGAAGAGCACACCTAATGAAAAAAATGTTCGCCTTGTTCTGCACACTCACGCTTTCTTTTACCCTGCTCTTTTCTTCGAGTACAAAAGCGTTAACTTACACACAAGCAGAAGACTTGGCAGATTTAACCGCCATCTACCTTTTTTTAAATAAAGATTGTGGTTATGAGCAGATATCAAAATCTAAAATCGAAAGAGCCTTAATGATTTTTTCTCGCTCACAGCAATGGGATGTGAGTAATTACTCGATATTACCGATGAGCCAATTGAATGAAGATAGTTACAATGATTTAAAAAGGTATTGAAGTATCACACAATAAGAAAATGCCAACTGTTAGCTAATAAATCACTCAGTCTATTAAACTATTAATGCTTTTATTCAGTCACAACTGGATTAATGGAACAAAATAACCTCTTAATTCGCATATTTATATTTCAATATAAAGTGGCTAAATAGAGGTTATCAAAAACAACATTATTCCTTTTCTATTTTATTCTTCTTTGTCCTGATTATTTTTCTTCTGTCTATATTCGTTCCAATACAAAGCAACGGATGGAATACTTTGAATAATCAGCATCCTAAAAATATGATTTGACATAACAAAAGCCGCATCAACATTCATTGTTATCGCTGCAAATGTCATCGCTTCCATACTTCCTGGCGCCCATGCCAATACTAATGTCTCCCAAGGAACCCCCGTTAAATAAGCTGCACCATATGCGACAATCACTGTTAAAATGACATTAATAATAACCACTTGGACAGAAGAAAAGGCATTTTTAATTAATGATGAAAAAGGGAAAACCACAAAGTGAGCGCCAATGTTCATACCAATTAACACCATGCTCAATTCATTCAGTAACATCGGAAAAGCAATAGATTCGCTAACAAACGATTGAACTAATATCGCACTACCTAATGACGTCAGCATAAAGGGCGCAGGAAATCGAATTTTCTGCAATAAAAGCCCTGAGCCTAACCCTAAAGCAACAATCAATAATAACCACAACAATGAAATAAAGGTCATTTCGGGTATAGAAAATTCTGGCATATTAGCTTTATCAGCACCCACAATAAAACCCGCCATAATAATCAGCACCATTAAACGAATAGTATGAGAAATCACGATTTTTTGAGGCGGTGTTTTGGTGTGATCCGTTAATGCTAAAATAGCCGCCATCGCTCCAGGTACAGCCCCAAGCATTGACTCTTCTTTCGTCCACCCAATATGGCGATGAAACCAAAAATAGCTCACAAAAAATTGAATGGCTAAACACACAACAAGAGTGAGTAATAGAATGATTAAGTTATCAGCACTACCTAAATGAACTTGGTTAAACATTAATCCAACTGAAGTGCCTAAAGTGAGCTGAATAAACGTCAATGTATGTTTAGGAACCGCAAGCTCCCACTTGAAGCGATAAGCAATAATGACAACAAAAATTGGCCCAAACATCAGCGCCATGGGCAAACCTGAAAGGGTAAGAATACCACCTATTAATGCACAAAATAGAATACCTGGCAGAGTTTTAAAAAACGACATGTTGTGTTATCCGGCTTTTTTAATTATTGTTTCCATCCTATCATCTGTATAAATATTTAATAACCAAATAGTGATAATATAATTATTATTTTTCTTAATATTAAGAGCCGAATATGTCGTTAAAGATCACCACAAACCCAACGCCTAGCGAGATCAATGAAATTTATGAAGGATTGCTAACCCACAATCTTCACTATATTCAGATGGAACAATACACACCACTTGCCGTTTTTAAGGAAGAGAGCGGTAAAAAAATAGGTGGGATCACAGGAGATATTTTAGGAAATTGGCTACGCATTCGCTATTTGTGGGTAGATAAAGCCCATCGTGGACAAAATATAGGGACAGAATTGCTGCAAACAATGGAACTCGCAGCAAAAGAAAAAGGTGCCAAATATGCAGAAGTAGATACCTTTAGCTTTCAAAGCCCTACCTTTTTATCAAAAGCAGGGATTTGAAAATATTTGGCATGCTAGAAAATTATCCTTTGAGTGATAAGAAGTATTACTTGAGAAAAAAACTTTAACGCTGGTTTTATTCCTTAATATCTACTTTTTTTGACAATCTATTGATTTCATTAATGATATTTCTATATCGCTTTTAATTTTTTCTTTTAATTTATTTATTTTAGGATCTGATCCCTCATTTTTCGTCTTAATTCCATTATTATTTACTCCGTTTATTTTCAAATTAGATATTACATCTTTTTATTTCCTTTTATTATTTCATCATTAATAACATATTTAAAAACTTTTTTAGCTAATTTTCTTATTATCATAATCCACTCTTAAAATAGGTAACTCTATTTTTCATTTTATATTAATTTTTAAACATTTTTTCAATATTTTTTTTATTTTTTTTTTTTATCGGGGGGTCTTTTTTATCAAGATAAT
>NZ_MIIZ01000591.1:0-7041 GCF_001743005.1 Shigella sp. FC1967
ATCAAAGTATAAATTACTAACATTAGTTTACACTTAAAATAGAATTGTCATATTAGGGTAAAATGTTCATATTTTGGGTTGTAGCCAAAATAGATATGACCATACATAATAGAAAATGTATTATCTAAAACTATCATAGTGGATCTTATTTATTTAATAGGAACATCTACAACTAATGTGGATTGAAGTACAGTCGGTGAGTTATTAATTGCTTAGCCCTGATAAATAAATATATCAGGGCCAGTTAAAAAATTAACGATATCCGCTACGATGGTTTTTAGCTGACCAACTATAGGTTTCATCACTCGGGGCTAGTTTTTGTTTTTTCTTGAGGGCTTGTGCTTTTTTTGTGGCTTTTTCAACTTCGAGGGAGATTTCGGTAATAATGGAATCTTTGGTTCTGTTCATTTCAGCATTTGTTAATTCACGTCCGAACTTCTTTTTTTCTTGGGCTATTCGGGTTCTTACTCGCATTTGTTGGGCGTCTGTCATTTCTTGGAGTGTCAGTTTCTTCATTCTATTACCCTACCTATGTTGAGTGAGGAGATAGTAATATAACATTATTAATGTACCGCTCCAGCATTATATTTAGATTTAAAGTCATTAAAAATGCTGATCATAGCGAGAAAATGCATTACACACTTAAATAGAATGAATGCATAAAAATAAGAGATAAGTTTAAACAGAAAATTTAAATTAATTGAAGGAATGCGGTTTTAAATCCATCAATGTCTTGCTGTGTTGTTGCCCACGAAGTACAAAGACGTAAACAACTCAAATTAGGATCTTCAAGTAAAACACGATGAAAAACAAATTGTTGTGTTAATTTTTCTGCAATTGAGTTCGGTAAAATAACGAAAACTTGGTTAGATTCTGGTGGTGCTAAAAATTCAAAGCCTTGTGCAGTAAAGAACGTCGTTAATTGTGATGCCATTTCATTAAGGTGTTTGCCTAATTTAAAATAGAGATCATCTTTAAATAAAGCGCCAAATTGTACGCCTAATAACCAGCCTTTCGCTTGCAATCCTCCCTTTTGTTTTAAGCTAAAACGAAAATCAGTTTTTAATGCTGGATGACAAATAACTAGCGTTTCAGCTGACATTGCACCGATTTTGGTGCCTCCAATATAAAAAGCATCCGTTAAGCTGGCGATATCTTCGATAGTCAGATCGCTTTGTGCAGACATTAATCCAGTGGCTAAACGTGCACCATCAAGGTATAACCACAACTTATTCTCGTTACAGAAGTTACGTAGTGCTTGTAATTCTGCTTTGCGATAAACCGTACCAATTTCTGTGGCATTGGTTATATAAACAAGCTTAGGTTGAACCCAATGTTCATCATTATGCTCAGCAAGGATAGGTTTTAATAGCTCTGGTGTTAATTTGCCATCATCGGAAAATGTGGTAATCACTTTATGCCCTGTTGCTTCAATTGCGCCAGTTTCATGTGTCGCGATATGCCCAGTACTGACAGAAATAACCGCCTGATGTGGGCGTAAAAAATGAGAAATAGCGGTTAAATTAGTGATGGTACCACCATTAAAAAAGTGAATATCCGCATCAGGTTGTTGAATACGCTGTTTTATTGATTGAGCAGCTTGATGACAAAGCTTATCCATGCCATATCCATCATAGCGTTGCCCCACGGTATCAGTGATTGCTTTCATGACCGCGGGGTGTGCAATTTCATTATAATCATTTTGGAAGCGGTACATGTGTTCTCCTGTCGTATGTTGTGTTTTTATCGTGTTTTTATAAAGAAAAACGCTCTACATCTAATCAATAGAAAGATTGAATGTTAAAGCGTTTTAATATATTGAAAAAGTCAGTTATTTAATACTTATTATTTAAAGCAGACCTCGCCCCAACGCGCTAAACCAGCAGTAACTGATCCAAAGTCATTACCTTTAACAATTGGAATATTAGGCAGTTGTTGTTCAATAGCTTGGCATAAAATAGGTGAGCGTGCGGAGCCTCCCGTCATAAAGACAGCATCGGGTTTTATTCCTCCTTGTTGAACCGCATCATTAACCAATTCAATCATTTTGCTTTTTGGTGATTCAATAGATCCAACCATCTGATCACGTTCGATAGTTAATTCTAAGGTCTCACTTAATAATGCAATTTTAGCAATATACTCAGGAGAATCCGATAAAGCGATTTTAGCTTCTTCAGCACGTCGAACAATGCTGTAACCTAAAGTTTCATTATAGACTTCAATAAGGCGCGTTATTTTTTCTGGCTCTTTTGCGTCCCGTCTTAGCTGATTTAATACAGCTAGATTTTGACGAGAGTAAAAATCTTTTTGTGCTTCAACATTATTAATCGCAATAGGATCCCAGAACTGTTTCAGCGGTAATTTTATACCTGAAGATGTTAGTCCTGTCATACCAAATAATGGCATAAGCTGTTTAAAAGCAAGGTAAATATCAAGATCATTACCACCAACACGTTGTCCACTATGGGCAAGTAATGTCTTTGAACGGTCGGTTTTGCCTTGGTAACTTGGCCCCATTTGAATCAATGAACAGTCAGTTGTACCACCACCAATATCAACAACTAATACAGTTTGATCTTTAGTTAACGTCGACTCATATTCAAGCCCAGCAGCAACAGGTTCAAATTCAAACATAATATTCTTAAAGCCCGCTCTTTTAGCAGCACGGATAAGAATATTTTCAGCTTGTCTATTTGAAGCATCGCCGCCCAACCCATTAAAGTTAATAGGTTTACCAATAACGGTATCTGTGATCGCTTCTTGCGTGCTTTTTTCTGCTTGATGCTTAATATTTGCCATCATGGCGCAAACCAAGTCTTCAAAGAAGCTAATTTGTATATCATGTAGACCAGAAGCACCTAAAAAGGATTTTGGTGATTTAACGTAATAAACATCGCGAGGATCACGTAGATATAAACTTAGTGCTGATTGACCAAAGAGAATATCTTCAGGAACTAATTCAATACCTTCTTCTCGATTAAACGCAATCGACTTTCTTAGTAATTGTTCGCCAATGTCACTGGAAGGTTTAATATTTAAATGGCGAAATAGATGTTCAGAAACAGATTCACGGGTTGGCGCACAAAGGGTTGATGGAATATACACATCATTACCTTCTAAAGGCAAAAGAGTGGGTTTTCCCTCTTTCATCATTGCAACAGAACAATTCGATGTTCCATAGTCAAAGCCAATAAACATTCAGCCTCCCCAAAAGACTTCATTAAAAAAAGACTGAGCACTCTACATCAAGCTTTTTGCAATTACCATCAGATTATGTGGCTTAAAAGAGGAAAAATAAGTGAAGTCATACAGCACATTAGTGGCTTATAATGCAAGAAATGATAGTAAAAATAGTCATAAAACCCGCTAAAAGGCTTGTCCCAGAAAAGAGTAAAAATATGAATACAATTTACTTATGTATTATAGATATATCAGGCTATGAAGGACCTGATTTTATTTTAGGCGCTTTTGACAATAAAGACGCTGCTGAAAAAGCAAAAGCAGTATTTATTAAAGATAATCAAAGTGAAGACAATCAAATTAAAGTACTCGCAAAAAAATGACCGATGGATAAAAATTGAAGAGATAAAACTAAGCAGTTTTAGTTGTGATATTCCTCTTTCCGATTTTTATTACATTGTTTCACGATTCAGTGAAGGTTTTGGTCAAATCTATCGTGATATTGACGCTATTTTTGATAACTATGAAAAAGCACTCGCTAAATTAGAACAACTCGAAAAAGCATATGATGAATCTGATGCTTCGTTCCCTGAATATTTTGCGATTGAAAAGCGACAAGCAAATCAAATTAATGCTAAAACCGTAACGCAATGGTTAGCAGATGACTTTTTCGGTGATGAAAACCGTTTATTGTGATGATTTTCTTCTAATTTTGCGTTGATAGTCGCTATTTACACCGAATCGTTCTTCTAAGAAATCAATAAATAGCGTTATCTTAATACTCCTCTATTTTTGAACAACCAGGTTATTATTTAGATCAGAGATAAAGTCATTTTTATCACAACTCATCGTTATTGTTAAATGTGGTTTTAATCCCCCTAAATAGCAGTCAACCGAGTCAGTAAATAAATGGAATAAACACCCTACTGCAATGGCTTTTAATTTCCATGATGGCAAGAACCATATAGCTAAGTAAATTAATGCAGCCCACACAGTATGTAATGGGTGAAAACCCACACTACAACGGTTAGGATCAAAAATAGGCGTGGCTAACAGATGGTCAATATCAATCGCCATTGTTCCTATCATAAGCAATGAAGCCATCTTCCAATTCTTACCCCAAAAAAAGATAACCTAACAAAATAGGCGCTAAGAAATGTAAACTGTAGTGTAAAATTGTTCTGCTGATTTCAAATATCACAAGCTCTCCGATTCTTTAAAAATATTTGTCATTTAATTACCAAATAGTTGTTGTCTTTTTTATTTGAACTAAATTTAAAGGAGTTGTTTAATTAAGGAACTTATAATGAAAACGCAATAAAATATTGATTGGTCTGTTATCCTCATTACTCGCTGTTTCTATGGCGAGTGAAGCCTGCTCTAGTTTAGCTATACTTGATAAAAAATAATAATGTTTACCAAGGTCGAACACTTGAACTAAGTGCTGATTTTACCTTCATGGGTTACTTTATTATCCTAAAAAATACACAATTTCACAAAAGAAAAGCCCCTAATGGTGAAAATAGCCTCAGTTATAGCAATAAATATGACATATTAGCTGTCACAACAGATATTTTTTTTGATGGTGATGATCACAACTTATTACAAGGTTTAAATAGTGCGGGTTTATCATTTAGTGCAAATATGATAACAGACGCTGAATTATCACCACTTGATAAAAAGGATTATGATAAAGCGATTCCCGTCACTTCGCTAGGTGAATGGGCTCTAGCTAATTTCGCCACAGTCGAAGAAGTACAAAAAGCCGTTGAATCAGGTTATTTTTGGGCTCCGGTATTAAAAAAATTTTGGCAACCTAAAATCACCTTTTCATTATGCTTTTTATGATAAAAAAGGAGGCAGTATTGTTATTGAAGCCTCAAATGGCAAATTACACGTTTATCAAAACCCAACGCGTGTAATGACGAATGGCCCAGATTTTCCTTGGCACTTAACTAACCTTAACAATTACAGTCAATTAACGAATATTGATAAATCTTCAGGAAAACTAGCAAATATCAATGTCGTACAGCCTGATAGTGGTATTGCAATATCTCAATTGCCTTCATCCGATACATCTGTCGGTCGTTTTGTTCGTGCCGCTTATTTTTCAACCTATGCACCTAAAGCGGGATCGACATCAGAAGCGATGAATACCCTAGCACACATTATGAATCGTTTTGATAGAACGAAAAATATCACGGCTGATGTGATGGGAGAAAGTCAAAGCACAAGTAGCCAATTACAAACAGAATATACTGTTTGGACAACGTTATCTGATTTAACGAATGGTGTGATGAAAATAAGAGGCTATAACAATATAAACTATACCGAATATTCTCTTTCACAATTTAAGGATATGAATAAACCTGTTTTTGAGCAGATTAACTTGAATAAATAATTTTTTATTGCTGTATTAGAGGTTGGCAAATGATTAACACAACCTCTAATACAATAATAAAGAAATAAATATTTTAGTGTGATACTGAATTAGGTAATGCTTTATCGATGTCGCCTAATGCAAATGCTAAATCAACAGCTGCAATTTGCGCGCCTGTATAAGCATCAATCTGAGACATTTGTGCATTTAATAATGCAATCTCAGCGGTATTAATTTCGGTGACGGTTCCCAGCCCATTATGATAAAACTCAACACTGGCGGTATAGGTTAATTGAGTTGTCTCTACTAAATTTTCAGATGCTTTATTCGCCTCAAGTGCTGACTTAAGTGTATTTTCACTTATTGAAATCTCTTTTATTGCCATATCTTGGCTTTTACGTAAATTCTCTTGTGCTAACCGAATCTCTGACTGTGCATTAGCCATTCGGGATTGACGCATTCCGCCTTCATATAATGGAATACTGACTCCAATTAGGATATTAGAAGATGAGGTTCTTTGGCTAATATCAGGAAGTCCTTGCACATCAAAGCTACCTGTTCCTCCTGCAAGGGCGCCAGCAAGATAAACTTTAGGAAAATAATCTGATCCGACTGAGTCAGCGGCCTTGATGGCAGCTTGTTGTAATTCATATTGCGCTAAAACATCAGGACGTTGTGCAAGTGCTTTTTTAATCACATCATGAGTTAATGGTGAAATATCATCAGGAAGTAAATTATCATCGGCATAATTAACGGTTATTTTCTCAAAAGGTGACGCTCCAATAGCAGACAGTAAAATTTGATATTGATCTTTTTCATGACCGTTGGCTAACACGCTTTGTAATTCAACTTGTGCAACTTGTTGTTTAGCTAATGCGACATCTAATACCGTTGCTAATCCCTTCGCCCTTTTTTGTTCAACGGCATATAAAATATCTTTGCTTCTCTGAAGGGCATTTTGCGTGATACTCACTTTTTTTTTGTGCTGCACCATAACTAAAATATGCAACGGAGACATCATGAATAATTTTCTGGTGCATCAGATTAAAATTAAGGTTTGTTGCTAAAGAAGCATGCTTAGCCGCATCAACTAATGCCCCTCGTTTACCAAAATCAAAAATAAGCCATCTAAATGTGAGTGCGGGAATAAATGCACTACTCGATGTTTTTTATATCATCAACAATAGGATTTTTAGGTAAATCGATTTTTCCATGTTGATACCCTGCAAGTGCAGTCGCGGCGATTATTGGCAAATAGGTGCTTTCTACCATACCAATATCCGTGGCTGATTTTTTTGCTAACTCCCACGCGATGCGGGTATCTGGATTGTTTTGTTGTCCTAAGTCTATAAGGTCAGCTAATGCATAACTGGATTTAATTGTTTTTCCATGTTGATACCCTGCAAGTGCAGTCGCGGCGATTATTGGCAAATAGGTGCTTTCTACCATACCAATATCCGTGGCTGATTTTTTTGCTAACT
>NZ_MIIZ01000592.1:0-6955 GCF_001743005.1 Shigella sp. FC1967
TTTAGGCGTTCTGTTTCAAAGTCAATTTACTGCTTTTCTATATGCTTTTAGCTAAAGAAGGAAAATTGTCACTTGATGATTCCATTCTTATCTATTTACCTGAGTTATGTGCATATGCCAAAGCGATCACGATTAGCGATTTAGTTTTCCATACCAGTGGGTTAATTGATTATATGGAATTAGCGTTTGAACGAGGCATTTCTTATACAACACCGCTTACGCCAGAAGAAAGTTTTGCTGATATCGTAAAGCAAACAAAGACCTATTACCCTATTGGCAGTAAATTTGAATATAACAATACTGGATATTTTTTGCTGTCTCAGATCATTGAGCGAGTAAGCCAGCAACGATTTTCAGTTTTTGCTCGAGAGCGTATCTTTGAGCCATTACAAATGAACGATACTTTTATTGTTGAAGAATATCCTACAATAAATCCTATTGTGTCTGGATATGCGAAAAATGCGCAAGGACACTATGAATTATCAGAAAGTCCATGGACGCATACTGGTGATGGCGCAGTACATTCAAGCGCAAGTGATTTAATGAAATGGGGTGAAAATTTTAGTACAGCAAAAGTAGGTGATGCCGAGCTTATTGCAAAAATGACACAACCTTTTTCTAATTTTACGCGTGACGGTAAGTTAGTCATTGATTATGAAGCTTATGGATTTGGTCTTTTTATTAATCATACTCTAGGTGAAATAAGCTTTGAACATTCAGGGGGATGGATGGGAACTTCAACCTATTTTATGCGTTTTCCACAATCAAAACTTACTCTTACAGTGCTTTCTAATCGTGAAAACTATGATGTTGATTTACTTGCAACTGAAGTGGCAAAAACTTTGCTTAACTAGTTGGCAAAAAATAGAAAAGGTGCAATGCACCCTTTCTATTTTATTTTTTTTAATTTAGATAGGAGAATTATAACCCCATGATTTTTCTATTCTTAGGATATGAAAGCGTATAATTTAGAGGTAATGATCTTTCCTCTTTTGCACCTAATGTAATATCCCATTTAATTTCGCCAGTATTTTTATCAAGCTCGCCATCTTTATAAACCGCATCTGCGACAGTGATATTATTTTCTTGGCTAAGTGGTAATTGATCGTAAATAGTGACTTTGACAGGAGCGTTGTAAGTGTTTCTGACTTTAATAGTATAACTCTCTTTTTGTTCAACTGTTGTACCAATAAAAATCGGCTCTTTTCTTATCTTTTCATTATTAATACGGCTAATTTGAATATTTTTATCTATCCCAAATGGAATGCTAAGTAACTCTGTTAATTCGTTAGTATTAATATAACTATTACCAACAAAGCTATTCATATAGTAGATATTCGCACGACCATTGAGTAAATTTAAGTTTTTCCCAATCTTTTACTTCAGCTTGTAAATAAACTTCTTCAACTAATTTGGGCGTCGTTAAATAGCGATAATCTGCAACAACTTCTTTTTGATTAATCACTAGTGTATTAGGTTCTGTGCTATTTTTTAAAGTGTAAGGTAACGCGATAGTATGGCTTAAATTAATCCCATTATTGTTGGTTGTTACATATCGTGTTACACCTTTATTTAATTGTTTTTCATAGCTTTCTTCTCTCATTGCTGCGGGAGATGGTGCTACTGGAGATGCCATCTCCATGCTCATACTTTTATTTCTAAATTTAGCATTATCATTGTAAAGAGCGAGATACCATGGTGATAAAGTTGGTGCAGTAATATTTAAAGATGGATTTGTGGATGTTAAGACTAGTTTTACTTTATCCCAATTGAGTCCTGTATGTTGAATAACATCCACCTTGTAGGTGAGTAATATCGGTTTATCCATTCCTTGGCTTCGAATATCATAAGCCGGCGACCATCCGGCATCTGGTGTTATATAAGAAATACGCATTTTACTGGTTAGATTTTTTGATGTGCTTAAAGATAAAACAATTTGTGTTTTCTCTTTTGCGATAGTTGGCATATCAATTTCTATTTGTCTGCTTAATTCTTCAGATTGTTTCTGTTAGTTCAGCAATTTCTTCACGTGCATATTTTGTTTATTTAGAATAGCAGTCATTTTTTGGCTAATAAAATCAAAATTTTTGCGATGAGTGTTCTAATGACTGAGTTTCATCATGACCAAAAAATGATTGGTCTTTTAATAAAGCAATCTGTTCATCACCCACACTAATATTGATATTTAATCCTTCAATTTTCTTATTAATATCTTTTTGCTTTTCCATCAATATTGCAATTGCAGAGGGATAACTAGGGGCAATAGGAATTTTTTTAACGTTAATTGTGTTAATAATCACATCATCATTATCAATACTAATTGATAAACTTTTAGGATCAATATTGTTTGCAACATTAGATAAAACAACGTCACTCTGCCCTGCTGGTAAATTGAGTGTTATATCATTATCTAGTTCAGCACCCCGTAAAAAAAGAGTTGCTTGATTGAGTTTTATATCATAACTAAGTGGTTTGGTTGGCTCTATTGAATTGATTTCATTAGCAAAAACACTCGTTACACTAACAATAGATAATGTAATCATCGAGAGTGTAAGTTTATTGGGTATAATCATCATTTTCATTCTATCCATAGGTGATGAGCAGCATTAGTGTGAACTGCAACATAGAGATGCGCTGTTGTACAAGTATATTTAGATAGTATTGCATCTCTAATAAATTAGATAACAGAATAAACTTAAAGATCTAATAGGTAAAAAAGGTAAAAAAATAAATAAAACAGTGTGTTATCGCTTTTAATAAAATGAATATTATAAATAATAAGGATTATCTTAATGATAGATAGATATTTAGCTTTTGTTGGCTTTATATGGACTTATTTAGATAAAAATAAGAGAAAGTATTGCTAATAAGCAATAAAAAAGGCAGTTTTAAAAAAAACAAACTGCCTTGGATAAAAATATTGTTATTGGTTTTTATTTAACAACTTCTACCGCTGTCGATAACCGTTTTACGTACTTTTATTGGAGAAATCTTGTGCTTCTTTAATAATGGCTTTTTCATCAAGGGTTAATAATTGGCGATCTTCCATTAAGATTTTTCCATCAACAATGGTATGGCGAACATTGCTTCCATTTGCACCATAAACTAATGCTGCATAAGGGCTATACATTGGCACCATATTAGGTGATTTAGTATCAACAACAATAATATCTGCAAGTTTTCCTGATTCTAAAGATCCCAGTTTATCTTCCATGTGTAATACTTTTGCTGAACCTATTGTAGCCAACTCGACAACAGTTAATGGTGGCATAGCAGCACGATCTTTATTCTCTAATTTATGGATTTTACCCACGAGATTTAGCTCATTCATGGTCGTTAGCGTATTACTTGACATTGGGCCATCAGTGCCTAAACCTACACGAACCCCTTTTTCTAGCATTGTGACAACAGGCGCGACACCTTTTGCTGATTTAGTATTTGCGCTTATATTATGAGCGACACCAACATCATATTTTTTCAGTAAATCAATATCTTTATCGTCGACCATAATTGCGTGAGCCGCGATCACTTTATTATTTAACGCTCCGATATCTGCCATATATTGAACGGGACTTTTCCCGCCAGTACGTTTAGCGATTTCTTCTTGTTCACGGTCGGTTTCAGCTAAATGGATCATAACAGGAACATCAAGTTCTATTGATAACTTAGCAATTTTCTGAAGGTTTTCTGTGGTATTGGTATAAGGGGCATGTGGTGCAAATGCTGGGGTAATACGAGGGTGATCTTTATATTCTTTAATAAAGTTTACTGCGTATTGGATACCTTCTTCTGGTGTGCTCGCATCAGCAACAGGGAAATTAATAACAGATTCTCCTAGTACCGCACGATTCCCCATTTTATCCACAGTTTTAGCTACTTCATCTTCGAAATAATACATATCAACGTAAGTTGTTACGCCACCTTTTACCATTTCGATATTTGCAAGATCAGCACCTACTCTGACCATTTCGCGTGAAACCATTTTGCTTTCAAGTGGGAAAATATAACGGTGGAGTCTGTCTGGCACATCATCAGCTAATGAACGAAATACAGTCATCGAACCATGAGTATGGGTATTAATTAAACCCGGCATCACAATATCACCATCAACATCTAATACTTTATTAGCTTGATATTCTTTAGAAAGCTCAGGACCACCAACGGCAATAATTTTATTTTCTTTTACGACAACAGTACCCTGCTCAATGATTTTATTTTGTTGATCCATAGTTAGAACAGTGCCGTCAACTATCATCAAATCAGCCTGTTTTGCTGCATAACTAGAAAAGGAGACAGCCATGACAGCCAAAGCAAGCATAGATTTAGAAAATGACATTATTACCTCTCGTCGTGATGGGAAAATTTCCCTAAGATTATAGATAAATTCATTGGTTTTTGATATCAATTGAAAGTGAAAGAGATCACCGAATAAATAATTAATTAAAGTTATTATCGCATTCGTTGCCTAAATTTCTTGCAGTTAGTCTTATCAATCAAGGAGTGGTTTAATGAGTAAAACGTTGCAACCTGGTGAAAATACATCCCTTAGCGAAAATAAAGGGCAAGTTAAAGTATCTCATGCAGTAGGTGATAATCTTGATATTAATCTGACAGCATTTTTAGTAACAGGATCAGGAAAAGTCGTTAATGACGACGATATGGTGTTCTTTAATGCACCTCATCACTCCTCTGGGGCGGCTTCATTTATTTCACCGATAACGCAAGGCTCAACAGTTATTCATAGTATTGATTTTGATTTTTCTCGTTTACCTGCAAATATTACTAAAATAGCAATTACATTAACGCAAGATGGTAGTGCTGGTGGTTTTGCTGTTGTTAATCAGTTAAAAGCACAAGTGTTGATAAATAATGACGTTATTGAGTTAGTACCAAGCCAGTTTTCACAAGAGACAGGTATTATTGTTTTAGAACTTTATGTTCGAAATGGCCAAAATAAAGTTCGCGCTGTTTGGCAAGGTTTTGCTTCTGGACTTGCTGGCTTATGTAATCTTTATGGTGTTGAAGTTGAAGAGCCTACTCCCGTTGTTACGCCACCTCCGACGCCTATTAATATACAAAAAAGTGTAGTTAAACTGACTAAATCTGATAGTAGTCATCGTGTTTCATTACTAAAAGGCAATGATGCGCCTAAACGTATTTTAGTGAGTGCGACATGGATAGATAATGGAGATGGAAAAGATAATGATGATTTAGATCTTCGTGTAGGAATTTTACGCCCGAATGGTCAAATGTCTATTATTCAAGCTCCAGATAAAAGTGGTGCTTTTAATTCAGATCCTTTTGTCTTCCATACTGGTGATGTCGTGAGTGTTAGTCAAGAACAACCTGGTTGCGAAACAGTTGAAATTAACCCTGCTATTTCCCAATTAATGGGCGGTAAAGTCGCGTTGGTTTGTAGTGTTTACTCTGCGATTAGTAATGGTTGCGTTTCTGTTGCCTCATTAAAACCAACAATGCGTATGGAATATGGAAATCAAGTTGTTGAATGTTCTTGTGAATATAAGAAAGGCTTTTTCAATAATATGATTTATACCTATGTCATTGGTATTATTGAGATTGACCAAGATAGCATTACATTAAAACCATCAGGTGTAACATCAAGAGTAGGCAGTGAAGCGACACCTTGGTTAACACGTAATGGCGATGAGCTTAAATTAACGATGGATGGTCCTCATGTTTTTAAAGGGAAGAAACCAAGTATTTTAGGCACAAAGCGTTATGTCTGATCTCATTTTTAACGAAGACATAAGTTAAAGTTTATCTTAAAGAAAAACGGGCAATAATCTCTATGCCCGTTTGTTGATTAAAAGCATTTATTACTGAGTAAATTAAACGCGTTTTTTTTTGTTGCAAAAACCACTTATCTAATTCATTCGCAAAAAGTTGGCGGTCACGTTGACTTAAACTTGCAGGACCTCCAGTTTGAATACCACTTGCTCTCATCGTATCCATAAAATCACGTATATTTAAACGTTCTCGAATAGTGGCTTCAGTATAACGTTCACCTCTTGGATTCAGAGCGACTGCGCCCTTTTCTATAACTTCAGCAGCTAAGGGAATATCAGCGGTAATAACCAAGTCATCTTTATTGGTGCGGCGAACAATTTCGTTGTCAGCGACATCAAACCCAGCAGAAACTTGTAATGTGCGTAAGAAAGGTGATGCGGGTACAATTAATCGTTGATTAGCAACAAAAGTAATAATGATTTTTTCTCTATCTGCTGCACGATATAACACTTCTTTGATTACTTTTGGACATGCATCAGCATCAACCCATATAGGCATAACAACACTCTCTTTGTTATTCAGTATTAAATGGTCTGTATTTATGACGTTTAAAATAACACATTAATAGTGACTGCTCCCCACCGTAAACGGTGAGGCTTCCCACTTCTCAAACCGCAACCCTCTGTACGACGGATTTACACTGGTCTCCATGGGCTGAAACGACGAGTCCCGCCGCTTGTAATTCCAATATGCCCTTGTGTCGGATATTGATTGCCGCATTGATATCTCGGTCATGTTCAACTCCACATTCAGGGCATTGCCAGATACGCTTATGTAGTGGCATTTCTGACATTTTATGACCGCAACAATGACAGGTTTTCGAACTGGCAAACCATTGATCCAGTTTTACCAGATGGACGCCTTTTTTCTGCGGCTTTGTATTCCAGCTTTGTGATAAAACCATGCCAGCCTGCATCACCGATAGCGCGAGCCAGACAGTGGTTTTTCATCATATTCGCCGATTTCAGTGTCTCGACAATTACCGCTTGGTTTTCGTCAATAATTGCACGAGAGAGCTTGTGTTGAAAATCAGCACGGGCATTGGCTACCCGTAATTTCACGATGTAAACGCGCTTCAATCGGTGCGATTTTCGGGATTTTTATCGCGCCATCAATGACTTTGATCCCGACACAATGATAGCTAGAT
>NZ_MIIZ01000593.1:0-6951 GCF_001743005.1 Shigella sp. FC1967
CCCCGTGGCAATGCTGGAAATCTTTTGATTTCTCTTGCATTAGGTGCGGTTGTCGTGGTTTGGGCTGCAAGTGGTTTTTATACTATCAAAGAGGCAGAACAAGGCGTAGTGACTCGTTTTGGTAAATTTTACCAAATCGTTGAACCTGGTCTGAACTGGAAACCGACTTTCATTGATGAAGTTCAGCCTGTTAACGTAAAAACTATCCGTGATTTAACCACGGGTGGCATGATGTTAACGTCAGATGAAAACATGGTTCAAGTTGAGATAAACGTGCAGTATGTTGTCTCTGATCCAGAAACATTCCTGTTTAACCTGACAACACCAATTAACAGCTTAGGTCAGGCAACTGACAGTGCAGTCCGTGGCGTTATTGGTCGTTCAGAAATGGAAAAAATTCTGACTTCTAATCGTTCAGAAATTCGTGACCAAACACGTCAAGAATTAGAAGAGACTATTCGTCCTTATAACATGGGTATCTCGATTGTGGACGTCAACTTCCAAGTTGCTCGCCCACCAGAAGCGGTAAAAGCGGCATTTGATGACGTAATCGCGGCACGAGAAGAAGAACAAAAAACTATTCGCCAAGCTGAGGCTTATAAAAACGAAGTGTTACCGTTAGCAAAAGGTAACGCACAACGTATGATTGAAGAAGCGACGGCTTATAAAACCAGTGTGGTGATGAAAGCAGAAGGTGAGGTAGCAAGCTTTGCTAAAATCTTACCTGAATATCGTGCTGCACCTGAAATTACTCGCGAGCGTCTTTACATTGAAACGATGGAAAAAGTGCTATCAAAAACACGTAAAGTCATCGCTAATGATAAAGGTAACAGCATGTTAGTGTTGCCTTTAGAGCAAATGTTACGTCAGCAATCTCAATCCGCATCATCAAATACAGTTGAGGCGCCTGCGCGTATTAGCACACCTGCTCCAACTGTAAATCCAGCACCGGCACAAAAACCCGCAACAACGACTTATGGTAATGGTGGATATGGTAGTCATAATGGCGGTTATGGTCAGCCTTACGGCAATAATCAAGGAGGACAATAATCATGCGTAAAGTTATCGCTGTTGTTGCAGTTATTATTTTAGCGTTGTTGTACTCTTCTGTGTTTGTCGTTCAACAGTATGAGCGTGGTATTATTTTACGCTTTGCGAAAGTTGTACGTGATGCTGAAAATAAACCTGTTGTTTATGAACCTGGTCTTCACTTTAAAATTCCATTTATTGAGAATGTGAAAAAACTGGATGCACGTATTCAAACTATGAACATCCAGCAAGACCGTTTCTTATCAGGTGAGAATAAAGACTTATTGGTCGATTCTTATCTGAAATGGCGTATCAGTGATTTCAGTACTTACTATTTGGCAACAGGTGGTGGTAATACAACGCAAGCAGAAACATTATTGCGTCGTAAATTCAGTGACCGTTTACGTTCTGAAATTGGTCGTATGAGCGTGAACCAAATTATTACGGATTCTCGTGGTCGTTTAACCATTGATGTTCGTAATGCACTGAATGAAGGTACACCTTCTCGTGATACAAGTGCTGCTGATGATGCAATCGCTATTGCTGCTAAAAAAGTGGCTGAAGAAACTAAAGGTCAAGCTCCTGCTATCAACATGAACAGTATGGCGGCATTAGGTATTGAAGTGATTGACGTTCGAATCAAGCAAATCAACTTACCTATGGAAGTTTCGGAAGCGATTTATCAGCGTATGCGTGCAGAGCGTGAAGCCGTTGCTCGTCGTCATCGTTCACAAGGTCAAGAGCAAGCTGTGAAAATTCGTGCTGCTGCGGATAAGACGGTAACAGAGACACTTGCTGAGTCTGAGCGTGAATCATTACGTCTTCGTGGTGAAGGTGATGCCCAAGCGACTAAACTATTTGCTGATGCGTTCAACCAAGACCCAGACTTCTATGCCTTCATTCGTAGCTTACGTGCCTATGAAAAGAGCTTTAACCAAGATGGTAATGACGTCATGGTGTTAAGCCCAGATAGTGATTTCTTACGCTATATGAAAGCACCAACAAAAGCACGAGCAATTGAAGAATAATTTCTGAACGTATTAAACCGTTTAAGTAAATAATAAAATCCTCCACCTTTAAAAGTGGGGGATTTTTTTTGATATCAATAAGATAAATCTAGTAACTAGGCTAAGAAATAAATAATTGTGCATAAAAAGATGAAAATTTACGCTTAATGGTTTCCAAAATGGTTTTAGCTGGGATAGTATAAAGTGAAAATTGCATTTCAAGATAAACCTTCGGCAATACCGAAGCGTCTTCTTCGCCATTTTCACTTTTATGTCACTCTGCTTCCTGTTTTTGCGATCAAAACTGTTGATAAAATTCACAATACGTCTGTGGTGCGGATTTTTCGGGCAAAAATATTGACAATGGCAAGATAATCTATTGCTTAAAAGCGGGGATGGCATAATTAGATAAAATCTACTGTAACTCTTGAATTGAGATGGTAGAATCCTTTTTTAAGCAACCGAGTGTATTTTGAAATGAGTAATAACGTTGTCGTATTGGGCACCCAGTGGGGTGACGAAGGCAAAGGCAAGATAGTCGATTTGCTGACAGAACGCGCTAAATATGTTGTTCGCTACCAAGGTGGCCATAACGCAGGTCACACTCTAGTCATCGACGGTGAAAAAACCGTTCTTCATTTAATCCCATCAGGCATTCTCCGTGAAAATGTTGTTAGCATCATAGCAAACGGTGTCGTTTTATCGCCAGAAGCACTGATGAAGGAAATGACCCAACTTGAAGATCGTGGTATTCCTGTTCGCTCTCGTTTACTTCTGTCTGAAGCTTGCCCATTAATCCTTCCTTATCATATTGCATTAGATAATGCGCGTGAGAAAGCGCGTGGCGAAAAAGCTATTGGTACAACAGGCCGTGGTATTGGACCTGCTTACGAAGATAAAGTGGCTCGTCGTGGTTTACGTGTTGGCGATCTATTTGATAAAGAAACGTTTGCACAAAAACTTAAAGAAATCATCGAGTATCATAATTTCCAACTGGTCAACTACTACAAAGTTGAACCTGTTGATTACCAAAAAACCTTAGACGATATCATGGCAATCGCTGATATTCTGACAGGTATGGTTGTTGATGTTTCGGACTTACTGTACAAAGCAACACAAAACGGTGAGTTAGTGATGTTTGAAGGTGCACAAGGTACTTTATTAGACATCGACCACGGTACTTATCCGTATGTCACCTCTTCAAACACAACCGCTGGTGGTGTGGCAACAGGCTCAGGCTTAGGTCCTCGCTATGTTGGTTACGTATTAGGTATTATCAAAGCTTACTCTACTCGTGTAGGTGCAGGTCCATTCCCAACTGAATTGTTTGATGAAGTGGGTGACTTCTTACGTGAGAAAGGCCAAGAATTTGGTGCAACCACAGGTCGTAGCCGTCGTACAGGTTGGTTAGATATCGTTGCTATTCGTCGCGCTGTTCAAATCAACTCACTGTCTGGTTTCTGCATGACTAAACTGGATGTGTTAGATGGTCTGAAAGAAGTGAAACTGTGTGTAGGTTATCGCTTACCAAACGGTAAAGTGATTGATACCACACCTTTAGCCGCTGATGATTGGGAAGGTATCGAACCTATCTATGAATCAATGCCAGGCTGGAATGAAACGACGTTTGGTGTGAAAGATCATGCTCAACTGCCACAAGCCGCTCTGAACTATATCAAGCGTGTAGAAGAGTTAACGGGCGTTCCTGTTGATATCGTTTCTACTGGTCCAGATCGTTCAGAAACGATCATTCTCCGTCATCCCTTTGATGCATAATCTGTATTAAATTGGTTTGATGTGAAAATCGTCCCTGAAAATGACAGGGGCGATTTTTTCGTATCTGTTTGTTGGTTAAATTGAGATAAAAATACGCGTTACACACATAAGATAAGATAGTGTTACACTCGGTTTTGCTTCTGTTTTATCAGTAACGAGTAGAAATAATAAGACAATGTTATTGCTGTAATGTCAGAAATAGAAAAGCGATCTGTTGAAAATCGACAGTATCGCTTTTTCTTTGCCTGTGATATCGCTATTATTTTGTTAATAGTCAAGTGAGAGAGGGAAATCACTCACTTTTGAGCATATCTTTGCTAAATGTCCAAAAATTAAACATAATATTGCTTAATAAAATGATATTCTCATTAATAATTACTTATCCCTTAATGACTTTAAGAGGGAAAAACACTTTTCAGAGGTCATTGTGCAATTAACCAGTTTTACAGATTATGGATTGCGGGCATTGATATATATGGCTTCACTGCCAGAAGGCAAAATGACGAGTATCACTGAAGTGACACAAGTCTATGGTGTCTCGCGTAACCATATGGTGAAAATTATTAATCAACTTAGCCATTTAGGTTTTGTTGAGGCTATTCGTGGTAAAAATGGAGGGATCCGTTTAGGCAAGCCTGCAACAGACATCATTGTGGGTGAGGTTGTTCGTGCTTTAGAGCCACTTTCATTAGTAAACTGTAGTGCTGAGTTTTGTCACATTACCCCAGCGTGTCGACTAAAATTAGTGTTGAATCAGGCGATTGAGCAGTTTTTGAAAGAGTTAGACCGTCACACACTCGCAGAGCTAGTTGAAAATAATAGCTCCTTATATAAATTGTTATTAGAAGATGTTTAAGTCGACTATTTCATCAAATCTGATAGCTTGGAGGTCATAATGTCAAAAGATCCTTTTCAGGATAGAGAAGCAGAAAAATACGCCTCTCCAATTGCTAGTCGCGAATATATTTTAGAAGAAATGAAAAAACGCACGGCACCAATGAGCCGTGAAGATTTAGCACAAGCGTTAAAAATTTCAGGTGAAGAAGACTTAGAAGCGTTGCGTCGCCGTTTAAGAGCAATGGAGCGTGATGGTCAGTTAGTTTTTACTCGTCGCCAGTGCTACGCATTACCTGAGCGCCTTGATTTATGGAAAGGCAAGGTCATTGGTCACCGCGATGGTTATGGTTTTTTACGTGCAGAAGGTCAAAAAGATGACCTCTATCTTTCACAAGATGAAATGAAAAAAACAATGCATGGCGATGTTATCCTTGCTCAACCTTTAGGTATGGATAGAAAAGGTCGCCGTGAAGGTCGTGTTGTTCGTGTTATTGAACCACGAAATAACCAAATTGTAGGTCGCTATTTTATTGAGTCAGGGATGGGATTTGTCGTCCCTGATGATAGCCGTTTAAGCTTTGATATCCTTATTCCTAAAGAAGATATCATGGGTGCACGAATGGGAAATGTGGTGGTTGTTGAAATCACAACAAGGCCAACTCGCCGCACTCAAGCCGTAGGCCGTATCGTCGAAATTTTAGGTGAAACTATGGGAACGGGTATTGCGGTAGAAATCGCATTACGTACTCATGAAATTCCGTATACATGGCCTGCAAAAGTGACAAAAGAAGTGGCAGATTTAAAAGAAGAGGTGCCTGAATCTGCTAAAGAAGGACGTGTTGATTTACGTAATTTGCCTTTAATTACTATTGACGGTGAAGATGCGCGAGACTTTGATGATGCCGTTTATTGTCAGCGCAAAAAAGGGGGAGGCTGGCGTTTATGGGTTGCGATTGCTGATGTTAGCTATTATGTCCGCCCACAAACAGCATTAGATACAGAAGCACGTAGTCGAGGAAACTCTGTTTATTTCCCTTCTCAAGTCGTACCGATGTTGCCAGAAGTTCTATCTAATGGATTGTGTTCATTAAACCCACAGGTTGACCGCTTGTGTATGGTCTGTGAGATGACCGTTTCTGAGCAAGGGCGTCTTTCTTCTTATAGATTCTATGAAGCGGTGATGAGTTCTCATGCACGAATGACCTACACGAAAGTGTGGAAAATTATTCAAGGTGATGAGGAACTGCGTGAACACTATAAGCCCATCGTTAAAGATATTGAACATCTGTATGAGTTATACCAAGCATTAGATAAAGCACGTGAACAACGTGGGGCGATTGGTTTTGAATCAGAAGAAGCGAAGTTTATCTTTAATGCAGAGCGTCGAATTGAACGTATTGAGCCTGTTGTTCGTAATGATGCACATAAATTGATTGAAGAGTGCATGATCCTTGCTAATATCGCAGCCGCTCGCTTTGTTGAAAAAAATGAAGAACCTGCACTTTATCGTATTCATGATAAACCCAAAGAAGACAGCGTCCTGAATTTACGCTCTGTCTTTAATGAACTCGGTTTAACGTTGCCTGGCGGCTTAACGCCAGAGCCAGCAGATTATGCGCGAGTCATGAAAGAGGTTGAAGATAGACCTGATCGCGAAATGCTACAAACCATGATTTTGCGCTCAATGAAACAGGCAATTTACGATCCTGAAAATCGTGGGCACTTTGGTTTAGCATTAAAATCTTATGCGCACTTTACCTCACCAATTCGTCGCTATCCTGATTTAGCTCTGCATCGTGCAATTAAATATCAGATTGCGAAAGAAAAAGGTCACGGTTCGCAACGTTGGACCCCAACAGGTGGCTACCACAGTGATATGGATACCATGTTGCAATTAGGTGAGCACTGCTCTTTAACCGAGCGCCGTGCTGATGAAGCTACACGAGATGTGGCTGATTGGCTGAAATGTGACTTTATGCTGGATCAAATTGGTCAACAGTTTACCGGTATTATTACCAGCGTAACGGGCTTTGGTTTCTTTGTTCGCTTAAATGATCTGTTTATTGATGGTCTGGTGCATGTTTCTACATTAAATAATGATTACTATCAGTATGATAATGTAGGGCAACGCTTAATTGGCGAGTCTTCAGGACAAGTTTATCGCCTTGGCGATGAAGTGGAAGTGAAAGTTGAAGCTGTCAGTATGGATGAACGTACTATCGACTTCTCTTTAATTTCAACAACACGTACTGCGCGTAATCCGGGTAAAACAGCCCGTGTTCGTGGTCTAAAAGGTGAAAAA
>NZ_MIIZ01000594.1:0-6895 GCF_001743005.1 Shigella sp. FC1967
AAAACGCGCACCGACTTCAGCAATACGTCCCGCACCCTTAGTAATAACCATAAAGTTAATCAAAATAAGGATGATAAAGACCACTATACCGATAGCAAAGTTACCGCCGACAAGAAAATGGCCAAAGGCTTCAACAACTCGCCCTGCGGCTTCTGGCCCTGTATGTCCCTCCATTAAGATGATACGTGTTGAAGCCACGTTTAATGATAAACGTAACAACGTGGTAAACAGCAAAATAGTTGGGAAAGCAGCAAAGTCCAACGTACGTCGTGTGAACATTGCGACCAACAGCACCATGATGGAAAGTGCGATGTTAAAGGTAAATAATAAATCCAATAGAAAAGGTGGCAATGGCAATACCATCATTGACAGTATCAACAAGATAAGCACTGGCCCAGCCAGTATCTGCCACTGAGAACTTTTCCAATTTCCCGGCAAGCGGAGTAATGAGGCCAAATTAGCCATGACGATTATCTTCTCCAGCAAAGTCCAGTGCGGGAGGCACTGGCAAGTTCATAGGTTGTTTAGGTTTTAAACCACCTTCGGTTTTCCATCGTTTCAGTTGATAAACCCATGCAAGCACCTCTGCAACCGCAGCATAAAGGGTTGAAGGTATTGCATGGCCTATTTCACTGTGACGATATAACGCCCTAGCAAGCGGTGGCGCTTCTAGAAGCGGAATTCGATTTTCTGCACCAATCTCTTTAATTTTTAACGCAATAGCCCCTGCCCCTTTTGCTAACACTTTAGGTGCAGTCATTTTGTCGTTATATTGCAGTGCAACAGCATAGTGTGTTGGGTTCGTCACAATAACGTCAGCTTTCGGGACATCCGCCATCATTCGACGGCGAGACATCGCGTGTTGTTGCTGACGGATACGCGCTTTAAGCTGCGGATCACCCTCTTGCTGTTTAAATTCGTCTTTAATTTCTTGGCGTGTCATACGTAGCTTTTTCAAATGGCTACGAATTTGGAAAATAATATCGAATGCCACCATCGGTATCAGCATGAAAACCGTAATGTAAACTGCAAAAATCAGCAGTTGCATCGCATTAGCTAGCGCACTCAGCGGTGGTAGCGTGATCAGATGGAGAATATCATTCCAGTTGTGCCATAAAAAAACGGTTGCGGCGATCCCCACAAAGGTTGATTTCAGTATTGCTTTAAATAACTCCGCTAACGCATTCATAGAAAAAATACGTTTTAACCCAGAAATAGGATTCCATTTTTTGGGATCAAATTTAATGGATTTACTACTAAAGTTAATCCCACCTAATAAGGCTGAGCCACCGATTGCTACAAGTACCAACCCAAAAAACACTGGGGATAACGCAAAAACAGCTTGTTTAATCAAGCTACCAAATCGAGGGATCAACAAATTCTCATTACCGATAAGGTGATGATTAAACGTAAACCCTTCTGTTAACATGGCATGTAGCCCACGAGTGATAAACCCACCACTCATCCACAGCAAACTCACGCCCCCCAAAATCATTAATACGGACGATAGCTCTTTAGAACGGACAATTTGCCCATCCTTTTTCGCTTTTTCCCGTTTATGGGGTGTGGGCTCTTCTGTTTTTTCGAGATCGCTATCTTCAGCCACAGTCTGTCCGATTTAGATATTGAGATTAAAAGCATGAATGAAATGACTCTAAGCATGACAAATTCAGAGAAAATTGATGGGCGGAACAATCGCAAATTTACGGGGCTTTTTGGGCTATGACAGTATATTCAGAAAAAACAACCCAATGATAAAAATGGAGATATAAGTAATATTGGCGCTGATTATAAGGAAATCAGCAAAATTAACAGAAAAATTGAGTAATTTTATTTTCGATGTTTATTTCGACAATATCAAAAGCCGCTTAAAAAAAAGCGGCTTACATTTTCTTCAATAGCGTGGGCTATTAAAGCGTTATTACATGATTTTTTATCCATAAAGTACATCATCCTAAAAGCGCTGAGCATAGAGCGAATGCGTCCTGCATATCTCAACGTCCTTATCGCCCTAAAACTCATTAGAAGGTTAGAAACCTAAACTTTCCAGTAAATCATCAACTTGATCTTGATTTTTGATCACACCCGCGTTGTTTTTATTCACCTGTGGACCATTTAATAAAGAGTCAGTCTCTTTCTTCACATTAGACTTTTCAAGTTGCTCTGGTGGCAGGTTTTCCATTAATACCATCACGAGTTGTTTTTCAATTTCTTGAACGACACTCATCATGCGTTTAATGACCTGACCGGTCAGATCTTGGAAATCCTGTGCCATCATAATTTCCAATAGCTGACTGTTAGTAAAAGCCGCACTCTCAGGGATATCCCGCAAATAATTGCGGGTATCGGTTACAAGAGAGCGTACATCTTTCAGCTCTTCTGGCTGTTCAAACCATTGGTCCCAACGTTCAGTAAGCTTAGTCGCCTCGGAACTTAACGCATCCTGTTTAGGCTGCGCAGCTTCGACACAGTTCAATGTACGCTCAGCTGCCTGAGCGGTCATTTGAGCAACATAATCCAGTCGTTCCCTAGCGTCAGGGATGGCTTCTGCTGCTTCGGCTATTGCTTTATCCAATCCTAATTCTCGCAAACTGTCGCGCAACATCCGCGTCAATTGTCCGATCCGGCTGATAATATCAGATGTCATTTCAATATTATCTTTCGGCATAATTGGATTCCCACTCATTGCGACTCCTTAGATGCCCAGTTTTTCAAAAATTTTATTTAGTTTTTCTTCAAGAATTGCTGCTGTAAAAGGTTTAACAACATATCCACTTGCACCCGCTTGCGCTGCTGCAATGATATTTTCTTTTTTAGCTTCAGCGGTAACCATAAGTACTGGTGTTGCTGCAAGTCCCGCGTCACTACGAATATTTTTAAGAAGCTCTAGACCATCCATGTTTGGCATGTTCCAGTCTGTAATCACAAAATCAATTGCCGAATTGCGTAATTTAGTTAACGCGTCAGCACCATCTTCTGCTTCTTCTACATTCGTAAATCCTAACTCCTTTAGTAAATTACGAACTATGCGGCGCATTGTTGAAAAATCATCAACCACTAAAAATTTCAGATCCTTACTTGCCATTGAAAACTCCTTCAAAATATATCGGCAAATTACTGTGTTGCTTTTTAAACTGAACTTAATCAGATACGCAATGATTGTGTGCTGCTGATTTTCATCAGTACGGCTTTACTCATTGCGCTTATGCTTTTCACTTCGTCTACTGCGCCTAATTCAACCGCAGCACGAGGCATGCCAAAGACGACACAACTCGCTTCATCTTGTGCAAAGGTATAACTACCAGCGCGACGCATTTCTAATAAACCAGCAGCACCATCACTTCCCATTCCGGTTAAAATCACACCGATGGCATTACGTCCCGCATATTTTGCGACAGACCTAAATAGCACATCGACAGAAGGGCGATGACGGTTGACCGCAGGCTCTTTATTAATGTGGATCTGATAGTTAGCACCATTACGACGAAGCTCCATGTGATAATCACCTGGTGCAATATAAGCATGTCCAGGCAATACACGTTCGCCGTCTTCTGCTTCTTTTACACTAATTTGACATAGACGATTTAATCGTTCTGCAAATGAGTGTGTAAACCCTGCGGGCATATGTTGCGTAATTAATATCGCAGGGCTGGTAATGGGTAATGGTTCTAAAAAATTACGAATAGCCTCTGTGCCACCCGTTGATGCACCTACCGCAATCAACTTTTCACTCGAAATCATCGGTGTAAATGACAATGATTTAGAAGGTGCTGCTTGTACGTCTCGACGATTAATCCGTGCCTGTGCTGCAGCCCGAATTTTCTCAGCAATGAGTTCACTATAAGCCATCATACCTTCACGTAAACCAAGCTGTGGTTTAGTCACAAAATCAACCGCACCCAGTTCTAACGCTTTTAACGTCACTTCTGAGCCTTTTGCTGTTAATGATGAGACCATAACGACAGGCATTGGTCTTAATCGCATCAGTTTTTCCAAGAAATCAATACCATCCATACGTGGCATTTCAACGTCTAACGTTAATACCTGTGGGTTGTACTTTTTTATTAAGTCACGAGCCACGATAGGATCGGGTGCACAATCAACAACTTCCATATCACTATGACTGTTGATGATTTCTCGCATGATTTGACGCATTAACGCCGAATCATCAACACAGAGTACCGTTATTTTATTCATAACCTCTCCTTGCTGGTGTCAGCCCGTAAACGGTATGCCCATGCAAGTAGAAATCCTTGCTAAGCTGGCTTACATTCTCAGAATGTCCAACAAACAGCATTCCGTCTGGCTTAAGTAATGAGGTAAAGCGGTTAAGTAAGGTTTGTTGTGTCGTTTTATCAAAGTAAATCATGACATTACGACAAAAAATCGCATCAAAACTGCCTTCTAAATCCCATTGCTTGTCGAGTAAATTCAAATACTGAAAAGAGACCATCTCGCTAATTTGCTGCCTAATTTTCACGTATCCTTCAAAATCGCCGACACCTTTGAGAAAATATTTTTTCAAATATTCATCATTTAATGTTTTAAGCTCTTCCTGTCGGTAAACACCTTTTCGTGCTTTATCCAACACATTAGTATCGATATCACTGGCAATAATTTTGGTTTTATAAGGGTTATTCCCAAAAACATCGCGTAAAGTCATCGCAATTGAATAAGGTTCTTCTCCCGTAGATGCAGCTGCACACCATACTCGGTAGACGCCTCCTGCTCTTTTTCTGGCATGTTTTGCCAAAATAGGAAAGTGATGTGCTTCCCTGAAAAATGCAGTGAGATTGGTGGTTAATGCATTTACAAACTCTTGCCATTCAGGGTTGCGTACATCACTTTTAAGAAACGCAAGATAGTCACCAAAGTTATTCATCCGTAATTCACGTAACCTCCTAGTGAGACGGTTATAAACCATCTCCCTTTTGTTGTTAGTCAGCACAATACCCGCCTTTTGATAAATCAATTGGCATATAGATTGGAACTGATCATCGGACAACATGAACCGTTGGGTAAAAATATCCAACGGTTGAGCAGCGATATCTGATAAGACTTCAGTAACATTACGTTTCATTGTTTTTTAATGGGTCTTTTTAAAAAATGATTTTTTATCTGCTTTTTTCAACCCATTACCTTCTAGGGATGAAGAATGATTATTCTCATCCGTGTCAGGCAACTCGAATGCCGATACAGCATTAACAAGGTTATTAGCCTGATCTTCTAATGCTGCGGCAGCAGATGCTGATTGCTCCACCAAAGCCGCGTTTTGCTGAGTCACCTGATCCATCTGACTGACTGCATCAGCGACTTGGTGAATACCTCGGCTTTGTTCATCAGAAGCTGAGGCGATTTCTGCCATTAATTCAGTGACTTTGTTTACTGATGTGACGAGTTCCTCCATTGTCTGCCCTGCATTATTAACGAGTTGAGAACCTTGAGAGACACGTAAAACCGATTCATCAATCAATAATTTAATTTCTTTTGCAGCATCAGCACTACGTTGAGCAAGATTGCGAACTTCTCCAGCAACCACAGAGAATCCTCGCCCTTGTTCACCCGCGCGAGCAGCTTCAACCGCCGCGTTAAGTGCTAATATATTGGTTTGGAACGCAATACCATCAATCACACTGATAATAGCCCCTATCTTTTGAGAACTTTGTGTAATCGCATCCATGGTTTCAACAACACTATGCGTAATTTGACCACCACGTAAGGCTGTTTCAGAAGCAGACTCTGCGAGCTTACTCGCTTGCAGGGCGTTATCAGCATTTTGTTTTACCGTTGCTGTTAACTCTTCCATGCTTGCTGCAGTTTCTTCTAATGAAGCAGCTTGTTGTTCAGTTCTTGAGGATAAATCCGTATTTCCTTTGGAAATTTCTTGAATACCAGAATACATAGCATGGCTGTTATCACGAACAATACGAATAGAACGCACGAGTTCACCCCGCATATCTCGTAGTTGTCTAAACACATCCCCTATTTCATCATCGGTGAAGACAAGAATTTCACGATTTAATTTGCCGGTGGCAACATCATTAAAGTAACGACTTAAACTTGCGAAAGGTTTAATGATATTAAAACTTAGCCAGCGATGAGCGGCGATTGATACAACAATAACCATCGCTATTGCACCGATAAACATCAAGATAGCAATAGTATAAGAGCGATGTCCTTGCTCTATAGATTCAGTAATTTCTGCCTGAACGTAATTCATATAAGTATTAAATGAATTTTCCATCGCCGTTTGATAACGTTCCGTTGGTTGATCTAAAAAGCCTTGGAAGTTATCGTTTTTTTAACATGCTATGTAATTCAGTTAATGCACCATATAAAACGTGGTAATTATTTTTCACTGCTTCAACGATTTCTTTTTCTTCTGTCGGTATTGCCTCTTTATTTATCTCAGCAAGGAAATTTTGAAAATGAGTATTCGCCGTTTCCAAACGTGAAAGTGCAATTGATTCAATAGATTGAATATAATCTGTTGACTGTTCGGTTTTCACTGCAATAGCTACACGATTAATCGCATTACGTGTTTGTATTAAAGATGCCCAACTTAATCCTAATTCATCTCGCTTAGATGTATCTATATCTACTCTGGTGATCTGTGCGTTATTCAAATGAACGATCCCTAGCGAAATACCACTAGAAATCACCTGCATAACGCAAAACATCATCAGTAATAAATAGAGACTGGTGGATATCTTTAATTTGCGAAACCTAAACATGCCTTCACCTCGTTTAAAGCGGTGGTTAAAAGCCACCGCTTGTCAGCCACTTGTTGTTGTTAGAAAGTTTCCCAGTTAGCGGGATCTTCAACACTGCTGCTCTTTTTCTTTTCTGAGGTTCCTGGTTTTATAAGTGGAGCAGCGGCTTTAACTACAGGGGG
>NZ_MIIZ01000595.1:0-6860 GCF_001743005.1 Shigella sp. FC1967
GGGATGAATGTGAAGTAAACTCAATTTTTCCACCAAAGTAGGTGTTGTGATTAAAATGCAACCCAGACATAAAGTTGCCAGAATCTCTTTCAAATACTAGACAGTGTTTGGTTCTATCTATTGACGCTCCAAGCCAGTTGTCTGTCACTGATAAATCTAAAACTTCATGTACCGACAACGCACGACCAAAGTTATCTATTGTGCAGTTATGGATTTTTATTCCTTCAGGATATCTTCCTTGACCAGCATGAGATAAGTTTTCTCCTATCGAGATACCTCTAGTTTCAGGATCGGTTGGGGTTGTTCCGAAAATAATACTGTTAGTGATATTGCATTCAACATTTTTATGTTGTAGTCGAAGTCCATTTCTTCCATAGAAAAAACAACCATCTATATTCCATGAGCGACCCCAGTCAGATTGTAAAAACCAATTAAAATTATAAAGTTTAACTCTTTGGAAATTAAAACGATTCACATAAACATGAGCGCCCTCACCAGTTCCGTATTCCCCTTGCATATTGCAAAATGTTACCGTCCCTGCATTGTATGGACTGTCCTCTGTCCATTCACCACCTATAATATTAACAGTCTCTATTCCACTGCCACTTGTTGAGGCATTAAATAGATTTTCTATTCCAGCAGTGACTTTTATCTTGGCACCATCTGCATTTATTGTTGAGCCGGTTTTTACATTGATAGAGCTACTTAGTTTGCAATTTCCATCAATAACGACCATCTTTCCAATGCTTGCTACTTTATTTATAGCAGATTGCAGGCACGGGCTAGAATCCCCACTTCCATCGAATAATGCTCCAAATTTAGAGATTGGAGCATGTGCTCCGAGTTGTAATACTGCAACATTTCCATTGCTTAGTAAGTGATCTCCATAACCATCTGGAATGCCGTTATAATCTGTTAGCGAAACTATAAGGTATTCCGCGCCTCCTCGTCCTATTTCATTATGGTAGCCTAATGTTCTAACCGAACTATACAAAGCAACTGACGAATCTGATTTCATCTTGGAAACGCTTGGGTATGTCTTTACTATTTCGCCAATTCTATGTGGAAATTGATCAGGGTCATACTTCAGCACATTAGGATAATAGAATTGCTGTGCCCCATAACTGTCATAAACAGCCATGCTGTGACCTTCAACAGTGACAAACTTAGCAATCTGACCGTTATAAACAGGGAAGCCAGCTTGATTGATAATTAAAGGCTGAGGAACAGGAATGTGAGAACCATCTTCATTTTCTAAATAAACCTTAATTTGGTTTTCTGGTAATGTTGGATCTGTGTCAATTTTACCAATAAAAATCCTTCCATTACTCGCCGCTTGGAATTTCCTTGCGAGAGTGAATATTTGTGATGGCATTGACACGACGACATTAGGGATAATATCTGACATTGCTTTCTCCAAGCGTGAGTAGTCGCACCAGTGTTAATCTGGTGTATTTTGGACGTAAAAAACCGCAATTAAGCGGCATGATTTATTAGCCCGTCCATGGGCTTGATTGTTAAGCTGGTAATGAATCCAGTCTTAATCTATTAATAATCCTAGAGTTATCTGTTTGTTTCGGCTCAATATGGCGAGTTAGGCGGTCAAGTAGTTTTCTTATCTCACCGTTTGACCTGCCAGCGGATTTAGGCATGTCATAATATCTTCCTTCTAATCTATGCTCTGCCGCTTTGAGTATTGGATATACTTCATTCATAGCCGCACAGCACAATGATAAGTAGTTCCACTGCCAACATAGGGAGATGAGTTCGTCATCTGTTATTTGCTGTGTTGGTTTAGGTGGCTCATCTTGTTTGGGAATATACTCACCTTCCATTACTAACTTGTGAACGTATTCAACTGCTTCTGGTATTTGGTCTGCTGTTAGCTCATCAATGCCACTAACATTGAATTTCTGATGAACAAGAGAATAGGCTTCTGGGTACATAATGCCCTTTTTGCTTACCAGTAGATTAACGGCGTTCTTTAATGGGTTGCGCTCCTGAACTGTTGACTTGTGTTTAGCCTTAACTTCGCCAGTAGTCCAGTATTCGTAAAGTACGTCGTCACATTCTTCTTGATACTGAATTACTTTATCACGGATTTCAGGTTTAACTTTGTTAGGGCTGATAGTGTGAAGCCAGCCAGCAAGTTTACGGAGAGCTAGGCAAATCATATTGCGCTCTTTCCCATCCTCAGCAACCATTGTGATTTCCGCAACAGTTGATTTAAACTTTTGTTTTAACTTAGTAAATTGTGACGCCCAATCCATCCCCATACCATCAACAATGGGTTTCATTGGAACATAAGGTTGCCCGTTGTAATTCACTACATATAAATTGTTACCGTGGAATGGTACGTTAATAGTTGATATACTTGTCATGCTAGTTACCTCGAAGTTTCTAGTAAGTCACAAGCCCTAACTACTGAGAATGGTTGGGGCTTTCTTCTAATTGGCACTTTTTTCGCCTTCTCTCTTCAAAAAATCCATCACAATTCTGTGAACTTCATTATTTAAAGATCTTCCATTTTTCTCTGCCCACTGCTTAACTAAATCAATATCCTTTTCAGGCCATCTAAAGTTAAGTTGTGGTAGTTTTCTCGCTCCTTTCATTTTTCACCTCCTTTATGAACCACCGTGGTTCAATTGAGAATGTACTATCACCGTTATAGACTGTCAAGAAAAATTAAGGTGATTGTATGAGCAGAGAATATCCACAGTTCAAATTAAGAATGCCACCAGAAACAAGAGATAAATTAAAAGTAAGAGCAGAGATGAATGGAAGATCTGTTAACTCCGAGCTGTTAAAAATAATAGATGATGCGCTATCGTCCCCATCATCCATGAGTGGCTATAAAAATGACGCAGAAAAACTAGCCGATCACCAAGCAGAAGAAGTTAAAAAGATGGTGTTCGATACATTAGTTAAGCTATATAATGATAAAAAATAAACAGTGAGGTGATGACTTGGAGTTGCTTCTTATTTTAATTATTTTTGTTTTGTTATGGATAGGCTTTAAGTTATCAAAGATTGTAAAATTGCAGTCTGAAATATCACATAATACAAAAACCTGTTTTCTGTCTATAAATGATGTGCTTGATGAATTGAAATCAAGTAATGAAAATAGAGAACGTCAATTGACAGACTTATCTAACACTGTGGAGTGCATATCTAACAATGTTTCTGATATGAAATAGATGCTTACCCTATTCTTAAAACTTGAATCGTGAAATGACGACATGTATAAACCAAATACAGATAAAAAAGATCCACTATGGATTGAAGTTGGTAAAATAATAGCATATCCATCAATTATTTTTTTCTGGGTGCTCGTTTTTGCTAGAGAAAAACTAGAATTCGGTAGTTTCTGGTATTCGGCATCATATTACCTGCTTCAAGTAATATCATTAGTTGCTATACCATTTGCAATATCAACACTTAAATTTGGATTGTCGTCAATTGAAAACCCTCCACGCTTTTGGAGAGAAAGAGGATACCTTGTAGATCCTAAAAGTGATGAATATTATGATCTATTTGAGGAGTTTTCTCTTAAGTATTACTCATGCCAAAATATACAAAATAGACTATCTGATGCGTTCCATTATTTAGGTCTGGTGTTTGATTCTGTTGCAATAGTAATTACAGGACTTATATACTGGCAATTCTCCTACCAAGAAGATAATATTATTGACTTAATTAGCTTTATTCCTCAGATTTTCTTGTCTACCTATTTTATCATATCAGTTCCTTTTATTTGTTATGCAAGGTAATAACTAATAGATATCCTGGAGAGGCAATGAAAGCAAGGAGACTAGATTCAGCCTCCCTTTTGGATGGATATTAGTTCCTGCTTTCAGCCTGCCCCATTGCTGTTAATGCATCAGATATTCTTGTAACTAATCTATCGTAGGCGGTACTACCCCTTGGGGTATTAGCTAATCTTAAGAGCATGTTTCTAACTGGTCTGGATTCATACGCTCTTGCGCCCAATCCATATGTGCCAGCGATAGCAGCAAGTTTTGCAGCAACAGGGTTTAAATACGCCGCACCACCAACTACTGTAGTTAGCAATGGAGAAACCAACTGCCCATTTACTGGGCTTGCAGCCGCAACCGCTGCCTCTCTGGTAGAGTTTAAGTACCGCATAACCCCCTCAAGGCGCTGGCCATGCTCCCCCCTGAAGAAGGTATTAGCTTGCTGCCTAGTTCGATGCATCTCGTTTATGAATTTAGCTACACTAACCTCTCCTGATGCATCGGTTGCCTTGTTTAAAGCGTTTTGAAATAACGCAGACCTAGCGTTATCTCGCCCCTCTTCATTCAGTAGTCTGTATAACTGCGCTCTTTCTGCTGGCCTTTTGCTGAAAATTAACTTAGTAACTTCCTCATGATTTATCCTCCCGTTATTTAACGCATTTTGCGCTTTGGTGTTTTCCATAACGTCACGCATTCTAGCCCATGAACGATCTGCTCTATATAAATTCCCTGCCTCTCTAGCTCCGAGAGTTTGACTCACTGCATTTCTTATATCGTTAGTGTATGCGTTATATATTGGAACGCTCACGCGACTTATCGTATCAGAAGGAACCTCATTTGGTGATGACATAAACCGACGTCTTAGGTCTGTTCTATTATCTCTAGCTAGCCGTGCATCATTAACGCCGCTAGTTATATCATCCCTATACTGACGTAAAATATTTACGGCATTTCGGTCTTGCGATGCGCCAGCTCTTGTCAGTTGTGCAATCTGTTCATCAATAGCTGCAATAGTTCCATTTATATTTACAGGGGTATCCCCCATTGCATTTAGTATCCTGTCATACCTATCACTTAGTAGCCCCATATATCTTTGCTGGTTAGCATTGGCAGAATGGTATAAAGCCTCATCAGAAAAATTACCAAGCTCATTATTAAGTGTCTGAATTAAATTTCTGCGCGCATCTTCCTGAGCAACCCTCGCGCCACCAGTGCCAGCAAGTGGAACTCTTTCACCGTAGGTTCTAGCTCTTTGACCGTTATTGGTTCGTGGAGGGATGATGTCAGTTGTCATTAACGGTAAATTATTTTCAGTGGCAAATGCAACGTCAGCCTGAGCCTGTTGCGACATATTACCTCTACTGCCTCTAGCTAATGCATTAACTCCCCTTTCTGCAACTTTCCCTCCTCCACCAATACCAGCAGACAACGCCGTTTGCCAAGGGTTAATATCACCACCACCTACCATATTAACAGACGATTGTAGAGCTAAATCTGTACCTGCTGACCTAGCTGTTGCTCCGAAAATTGTTGGCGCTCTCGCTGCTGGAGTGAATGCAACTGCGTTCGCAATAAATGGCATGACATCTTCAGATGATAGACCGGGCTTGTTTAATGCGTAGCGACCGGACGGGAAATCAACCAGCAAATTTCCCTTTTCATCTTGAGATACTTTACCTCCCATATTGCCTATCACTTTTACAAAGTCGTTGTCGTTGCCGAACATTTGCACCCAAGCCGCTTTCATTGCGTCAGTATTAAATGCATTCATTTCTGGCGAAGACATGATCCCTTCGAGCCCTTGAACTTCAGGAGTCATCTTGCTTTCACCAGTAAAGGCATCTATTACGTTTTCACGGAAACCTTTAGCATCATCAGACGATTGCTGCAACCCTTGTGAAAGGTTCTGATTGGTTTGTTTCATGCCAGAGATATAGCTGTTTTCTGGCTGTGGCGGCTGGGTTGCTTGTTCTGGTTGTGATTGCGGAAGTGGGTATGCGGTATAAAACTGTTGTCTTGCGTTATCTACGTCGCTGCCAACATTTGGAGCAACTACTTCATTAAAATATTGCTCCTGCGCTGATACCTTTTGTTCGTTAGATAGTGATTGATACTCAGGTGACGAGATCACCTCTTTCCATGGTTTAGCCATTACCCACCCCAGAGATTAGAATACCCACCTTGATTGTTAGTAGGCGCTTGTTGCGTTGGTTGTGCTGACTGCCGGCTTGATGGTCCGCCTAAATTGGCGTTATTTCTTGCGTTGTAGTCTTGCGTGTATTTATTAATGATGTTGATAGAATTTCTTAGGGCTTGTGGGGTTGAGAAATCAAGTTGAGGCATAGACTGGAAGTACATTTTAGCTTCATCAACGGTATTAATTCCACTTGCCCCCATTGCCCTTGCTGCGCCAATACCTTGGTTTTGCATATATCCTTGTATTCTCTGAGCAGAATTATATAAAGGTCTCGCATCCTTATTTATCGTTCTCGTTCCAACATCAGCGGTTAGAGGGTTAGAGCCTGTACCACCGGTAACTCCTGTTATTGCGCTTAATTGCTCATCTGTTGCATTGGCAAGCATTGCTAAATCATCATTCATTAGGTTTTTACCAGCGTTACCAGACGGGTCAGAAATCGATGAGAGCGCGTTAACAGGAATGGTTACCACATTGCCGTTCGCATCAAACCCTTTGTAATATTTGGAATCACCAGCGCCTTGTGCATTAGGATCTATCATCACAGTCTGACCATTAGCCAGTTGAGCTTGTTGCATTTCAGTTCCCGATTTGCCTTTGAGCGCCAAGAACTGTTTACGTTGTTCAGGTGAAAGTGTCATCATGTACTCATACTCCTGAACTGCTGCTGGTTTACTTCCTGCTGAGCTAGCTGATCGCATCGAGTTTTGAGCGGAGATGTTCTGGCCACGCACCTGTATCTGATGGCCTTCTCTTGTTAGTGCCTCGCCGGCTTGATTGCTTCTGATTTGCTCATCTAAACGACCTTGGTCAATCTGTCTGCCAAGTTGTTTATCTTGCAGGTTGAAGTAATCATCAATTCCTAGTGATGACATGCCAATGTGATCTGCTAATTGAACAGCCGCTTT
>NZ_MIIZ01000596.1:0-6846 GCF_001743005.1 Shigella sp. FC1967
AAAAGTCAACTGCTCTACCGACTGAGCTAACGACCCATTTCAATAAAACGGATTGATGTTCGAAAGTGGTGGGTCGTGGGCGATTCGAACGCCCGACCAATTGATTAAAAGTCAACTGCTCTACCGACTGAGCTAACGACCCTTTTTCGAACTCACCACATTCTCTGTGGCAACGGCGGGTAATAATACTGATTTAATGTTTTTGTGCAATGTTTTTTTTCAAAAAAAAAACTCAACCGTTGAAAAAACAATCAGTTAACCCCGAAAATGCAACATCTAACATTACGGGGTTAATAATTAGAGTGCTCCCAACTGCTTTTGCGCTAATTTAGCGCCAGCACTATTTGGATATTGCTTAATCACTTGTTGGTAAACAGCTTTAGCATTATCCTTTTGCCCTTTCTCTTGCATGATCAAACCAATTTTATAAAAGGCTTCACTTGCTTTTTGAGATTTTGGATAGTTTTTAACAACAATAGCAAATGTGCTTGCTGCCTGATCCTTATTACCTTTTAGATAATACATCTGACCCAACCAAAATTGTGCATTTGATTGATAGCTAGACTTCGGATAATTATTGATAAAGTTGTTTAATTCAACAATTGCCTTATCGTAATCTTTAGAATTCAGTACGATATCAATTGCTGCATTATAATCAGCCTTTTCATCACCTTGCCCTGCGTTATTTGTCGTAGACGGTGTTGAAGAAGCAGAATTATCAGGTTGAGTGGCTTCTGTTGAAGTTGAAGTACCACCACCAAGGCTATCTAATTGTTGATAGATGTTGCGTTGACGTTCAACAACTTGATTTAACTGGTATTGATTTTCCTGAATTTGGCCACGCAACATATCAATATCACGCTGAGAATCAGCGAGTTGTTGCTGTAATTGGGTCAAAAGCTGGCTGTGAGCATTTGAAAAACGCTCAAGTTGGGCGAGTCGTTCATCGGTCGAACCTGAACCGATATTACTGATTGGCGCTTGGGCAATAGCGGCTACGGGAGCCGCTACGCCAACCAGTAACAACAGACTCATCACGAAAGGTCTGAAGTTACTGTTGTTCATGCCGTTCTCTTAGTAATCCAGTACTGCACGACGGTTTTTCGCATAAGCGGCTTCGTCATGACCTAGTACAGCTGGTTTTTCTTTACCATAAGAAACGATTTTCAGTTGATCATCTGATACGCCTTTACCTTGCAGATACATTTTCACTGCGTTAGCACGACGTTCGCCCAGAGCGATGTTGTATTCTGGAGTACCGCGTTCGTCAGCATGACCTTCTACAGTGATACGTACTGATGGATTTGCACGCAGGAATGCAGCGTGTGCATCTAACAGGTTAGCGTAGTCTGAGCTAATGTCATATTTGTCAAAACCGAAGTAAACGATGTTTTGTTGTTTCAGTTGTTCTAATTGCTGACGCGCTAATTCTTCAGCAGTAGGTCCTTGTTCAACAACAGGTACATTGTTTGTATCAGTTTGATCGTCGTTTTTGTTTGAGCTACATGCTGCAACAGCAACGAGTGGTAATGCTAACATCAACCCTTTAAACACTTTGTTTAATTGCATCTCTATTTGTTCCTTTATTTGTTTGCCATACATAATTTTTATGCATCACATAAACGGTGACCAGGCAGGTGATTTAACCTGACCGTCAGTCGCCGGAAGACGCGCTTTGAAACGTCCATCAGTCGATACTAGCTGCAAAATGGTGCCTAAGCCCTGTGTAGAGCTATAAATAACCATTGTACCGTTAGGAGCGATGCTTGGCGTTTCATCCAGAAACGTATCTGTTAGATATTGTACGGAATTCGTTTCCAGATCCTGCTTAGCGATATGTTGCCTACCGCTTTCAGAACTCACCATAACTAAGAAACTACCATCTGAGCTTACTGCTGGGTTTTGATTTTGTTTACCTTCCCAAGTAATGCGCTCTGGTGTTCCACCGTTAATATTAATCTTGTATATTTGTGGGCGACCACCTTGATCTGAAGTATAGACTAAGGTTTGTCCATCTGGCATCCAATTTGGCTCGGTATTATTACTTCTGCCATTGGTTACCTGTGTCATATTTCCACTGGCTAAATCCATAACATACAGATTTAAGCTACCGCTCTTAGAAAGCGCAAATGCCAGTTTAGAGCCATCTGGTGAAAACGAAGGTGCACCATTATGTCTTGGGAATGATGCAATTTGGCGAATTTCACCTGTTGCTAATGTTTGCACGACTAAAGCAGATTGACCACTTTCAAAGGTCACATATGCAAGTTTAGCACCATCTGGCGACCATGCTGGTGACATTAATGGCTGTGATGAACGATAAACACGATCTTGGTTAAATCCATCATAATCTGAAACACGCAATTCATAAGGATATGCACCACCATTTGTCACAACGACATAAGCAATACGTGTACGGAATGCACCACGAATACCTGTTAGTTTTTCAAACACTTCATCACTCGCTGTGTGTGCAGCGTAACGTAGCCATTTAGATGGAACTTTAAACTCACTTTGAGATAAAACGGCACCGGGTGAGCCTGCAACATCAACAAGCTGATAACTTACCAAATATTGACCATCCGCTGATGGTTGCACTCGTCCCACAACAACAGAATCAATGCCTAATGCAGTCCAAAGTGCAGGTTGGACTTCAGATGCGGTAACAGGTTGTTGAGGTATACGGGATACATCAATTGGATTAAATTTTCCGCTATTACGTAAATCAGCCGCAATCACACCAGCGATATCTTCTGGCATTTGACCTGTGCCTTCCCATTTAAAAGGAACAACACCAATAGGTCGTGCAGTATTTACCCCTTGTGTAATTTCTATTCGAACTTCAGCGTTAGCCAAAGTGGTTACGCATAAAATTAAAAGCCCGAAGATAACATTTAATGCCTGCTTCATCATGTCTCCCTTTTATTATTGCGGTTATTACGCAATAACGTACAGAATAGTAACAAACGCTTTTCAACAACACCATACAGCGCATCAATAACATTCTAAAATAGCTATAAATTAGTGTATGTTTTCCTACAATCAGACAGTTTTATGGCTTAAACTCAATTGTTGATGATTTTACTTGTTCATAAACATCTTTCGGTGGTTTAGGTAATTTAGCTGTATTCGCTGCACGTAATGCCACTTGACATAATGCGGGATCACCACTTGCAATCTTCGCATTAATTAACATTCCATCAGGCGCAATACTAATCCTTAGCTCACAAGTTTTACCTTTATATAACTCTGGATCAATAAATTTCTGTTCTATTGCGACTTTCAGTTGGCCTTTATAGCGATCTACACCTTCACCATTTGCACCTGTGCGATTTCCTCCGCCCTGTCCAGCAGCTGAGGCTCCACTTTGTTTATTACCATCAGCGACTAAACCATCAAGCAAACTATCAACAGCCTTACTTTGCTGTTGAGCAGCTGCTTTGGCTTTTGCTTCAGCTGCCGCTTTCGCTTTAGCTTCTGCCGCAGCTTTGGCTTTAGCTTCTGCTTCAGCCTTGGCTTTGGCATCAGCTTCAGCTTTTGCTTTCGCATCTGCTTCGGCTTTTGCTTTAGCTTCTTCTGCTTTTTGTTTTGCCGCTAATTCAGCTTGTTTTTTTGCTTCTGCTTCAGCTTGAGCTTTTGCATCTGCTTGTTCTTTTAAGATGCGATCACGCTCTGCTTTCGCTTGCGCTGCCGCTTCTTCTGCAACTTTTTGTTCTTCTTTTGCTTTAGCAGCCGCTAATGCAGCTTCACGTTTTTGAGCTTCAGCTGCCTCTTTCGCTTGTAAACGCTCAACTTCTAACGTTTTCAAACGTTCTTGTTCTTTCATTTGCTGCTGACGCAACTCTTCTTCTTGCTGCTCAGCTCTCGCTTTACGTTCTTGCTCAGCCTTTTGGACGTTAGCCTGTTGTGCTTTTTGCTGGTTATACTGTTGTACTACCGCATTAGGATCAACCATAATAGCATCAATAACTTGCCCATCTGATCCACCGCCACCACCTAAATCCCATTTCTGAGTTAATGACCCCCAGATAAGCAATGCGATAACAAGCAAATGTAAGGCGGTAGACAAGATAACTGAACCGCTCAATTTACTTCGGATTGGCTTCGTTTTCTTTCCCACGCTATTATCCAAACTTATTTCAACCTAATTACATAGGCTGAGTCATTAAACCTACAGATTTAACACCTGCTTGACGTAACATGTTGAGCGCTTTAATTATCTCATCATAAGGAACATCTTTAGCACCGCCAATAAGAAAGACAACTTTCGGATTTTTTTCCAGTTGTCGTTTAGCTTCTGCCATAATCTGTTCTTGTGGTAATAATTCTAATACTTCCTGATCGACACGAATATTATATTGCCCAACACCTGCAACTTCGACAATCACAGGAGGATTGTCACTACTTGAAACCGTTTGTGTCTCTGTTGCTTCAGGAAGATCAACCTCAACACTTTGCGAAATAATAGGTGCCGTTGCCATAAAAATAAGTAACAGCACTAATAGTACGTCGAGCAAAGGAACAATGTTAATCTCTGATTTTACGCCTCGGCGGCTACTGCGACCCCGTGCCATCAGCTCTCTCCTTCTGCGTTAACTATTTCTTTTCTGCGGAGGTAAAAGCTTGGCGATGTAAAATCGTCAGGAACTCTTCCATAAAGTTATCGTAACTTTGTTCCAGTTTATTTACACGCTGCGTAAACCGGTTATAAGCCATAACTGCGGGGATTGCCGCAAATAAACCGATAGCTGTTGCAATCAATGCTTCAGCAATGCCAGGGGCAACCATTTGTAATGTTGCTTGTTTTACACTGCCTAATGCAATAAATGCGTGCATAATCCCCCAGACAGTACCAAACAGACCAATATATGGGCTAATAGAACCGACAGTACCAAGGAAAGGAATGTGATTTTCTAAAGATTCTAGTTCACGATTGAACGAGACTCGCATAGCTCTCGACGCACCGTTAACAACCGCATCAGGTGCGTGAACATTTGCTTGATGTAAACGGGCAAATTCTTTAAAGCCAGAATGAAAAATTTGCTCTGAGCCAGATAACTCATCGCGACGAGCTTGGCTATCTTTATATAAGCGCGCCAAATCAGTACCTGACCAGAATTTATCTTCAAAGTCTGCAGCTTCACGATCGGCGGCATTCAGAACTTTTGTTCGCTGAATAATAATCGCCCAAGATGCAATAGAAAATCCGATTAAAAGCAACATGATCAACTTGACTAAAAGCCCTGCTTTTAGGAAGAGATCGATAACATTCATGTCAGCCACTACTTAAACTCCGCGATAATGGACTTAGGAAGCGCTACTGGCTTCATTTTTGATGAATCTACGCAGACAACGAGCACTTCTGCGCTACATAATACACAACCATCTTCATTAATAATCTTTTGAGAAAATGTCATTGAAGCACCACGCAATGTGGTAATTTCACTTTCTATTTGCAAAAGATTATCAAGTCGAGCTGGCGCAATATATTCTATTGATAATTTACGTACAACAAATACAACATGATCATACTCCCGTAAATCATGCTGATGAAAACCTTTCTCTCTAAGTAGCTCAGTTCTAGCGCGTTCAAAATATTTCAGATAACTGGCATGATAAACAACACCACCAGCATCAGTATCTTCATAATAAACACGAACAGGCCAAAGAAACTGCATATTACCTCCCTTACATTTCCCCAGTTAAGTCCATAAATAATGTAGCCACAGGTTACTTAACTATACTTAAGAGGTCGCTCTAAGGGAATCATAGTAACGTAAAGAATAGAAAACGCAGTTTTCAGGCGCCAATCATAAACTCTTCTTTGCAACACGCAATATGCTTTATGCTCGGAATAGAAAAAATATTTTTATTAAGACAGCATAAAAATGCTTGCTAATTAGAAATTCATAGATTGCCTCATTTAGCAGTATTATTTTTAATGACAGAAAAAAACCAGTTTAAAAACTGGTTTTTTATATAAATCAATTAATTATTTGAGATTGGAGTTTCATGAAGATAGTGCCATTGCCAACACTCATCATGAGAATTACGTCTCAATAATACCACTGACTCACGCATAAGAATTTTCTTATTTTCACTGTGTTTTTCTTGATATCTGACAAGCGCCAAACAATCTGACTGATAAATTATTTTATAATTATCCGTTTTTATTTTCAGACCACTTCTTTTCCCTGCATTTTTCCTGAACATCGCGATAACGTCATCATAACTCACTGCTTTTCCATTGATCCCAACCATCGAAAACTCTTGAGATAAAAGATGTTCTATTTTTGTAATAGCATCAACAGATAGCGGATATTGCGTAAAAACGGTTTCAATCTCATCATGCAGAGATTTAATGCTTTCTATAATTAAGTCCGAATTAAAATTCATCTTGTATTTCCTGTGTAATAACATCTTTCTTTAGTGTCAATAATAAAATAAGAGGTAATATGCCTATCAATGCGTATATTAAAAAACGTCATTTTATAAGCTGTTTGTGGTAAACAAAAAAGAGAAAGAATATTAAATAACATAGCAACCATTGTTGCCCCGACACTAAAAACAACTTGTCTGTTAATATTCCAAATAACACTTGCTTGAACTAATTTTTGTGCACTAAAGTCATACAATGCGGTGGTTTGAGCAGTGTTTGCACCAATCCCCCCACCCACTCCGATAATTAGATATGTACTAATAAGTAATGGAATATCTGTATTATTATTTACAAGTGTTAATAAAGAAATACCTATGCTGTGTAATAACAATGCAATAATAAATAAGCATTTCATACCTAATTTATTATAAAGAGCACCACTTATTATTATTGAAATAAAAGCACCA
>NZ_MIIZ01000597.1:0-6839 GCF_001743005.1 Shigella sp. FC1967
CCGAGGAATTAGCAAAAACTGAACTCGATAATATACAAAATACTTTAAATAATTTCGAAACATTAGCATTAACACCAGAATTAAAAGCCAGCGAATATCAATACAACGTATACAAAGAAGCGCTTGATATACAACAAGGCATAGCAATAGATAAAAATAAAGAGGATCAAGATAAAACAACAATAGAGAAAGAGCGCTTAGCCGAAATCGCCAAACAAAAAGAGCAAAGCTGAAAAAGAGCGCTTAGCCGAGATTGCCAAACAGCAAGAACAAGCTGAAAAAGAGCGCTTAGCCGAGATTGCCAAACAGCAAGAACAAGCTGAAAAAGAGCGTTTAGCCGAGATTGCCAAACAAGAACGCCTCGATAAAGAACGCGCAGATAAAGCCAAAGCCGATAAAGCCGAGCAAGATCGCCTAGCCAAAGAGCGCGCTGATGCCGATAAAACCAAAGCCGATAAAGCCGAACAAGAACGCCTCGACAAAGAGCGCACAGATGCAGATAAAGTCAAAGTTAAAGAACTTATCCCTGTAGAAGATGAACTCGCACAACGCGCTAAAGAAAAGGCAAAAGAGAAAGAAACGACTAAACCATCTATTATTATTAGCAAACCTATTGATATTGAAAACACCCATAAATCCATGCAATTAATGGCTGAAAACGGCTATAAACTTATGGATATGCAACAAGGACAGCTGCGTTATTTAGCTTCTGCAACTTGTTCTGTGGGTACGGAAAGCGCCTGTATTAGTGGCTTTGCACACTATCAAAACGTCAATAAAGCCAATGCGACACAAACCGGACTAAGTGGTGCTTATCGTTTTGATATTAACCAAATTCCTTTAGTTGTAGGGCTTGCCATTGATACTGATGCCTATTCTTCATTACCTAAAGGCTATCAATATCAAGGTTACGCATTACCTTTAATTGGTTTTAGTTTAGATTTAATACCGTCACTCAATGCTGAATTAGAGAGCCATGCCTTACACTTATCCTTAAAAGGAGCCTATTTAAATCGTAAGGTGTCGATTGAAAGGCCGGTATTAGATAATACAGAAGCAGGTAAAGGCAACGCAAGGGTTTCAGGGTATCATATTGATTTACAAGGTTATTACCCTTATGCGCTAGCGGATAGTTTATTACTAACGCCATTTGCAGGACTTACTTTTAACCAAATCTCACGTTCAGCTTATAGTGAAACTCAAAATGCGCAATTTGCAGCACATTATGATGCTCTTAAAACGCACTCACTGTTAGCCAAAATGGGATTAGGTATGGACTACTTATTAGGCTCATCTTTCATCTTACATACTAAAGCGGGTTTATTATGGGATCTATCACATCATCAAGGCGATTTCCGTAGCCATATTGATTATTTAGGTCAACAAAATATCGATTATTCAGAACATAAGAAACCGTTAAAACAACGTCCATTTGCTAATATTGGATTAACTTATCAGTTTGATAAACGGTCTTCCATTAACACATCAACAAACTGGGAAATGACCACATATCGCAATCACGATATGCAGTTTGGCATTAGCTACACTTATCGTTTCTAATTCCTTATTGTTATATTTAGGGTTAATTTTGTTGTATTACTTGGCTTCCTATAGAAGATATAGGAAGCTTTTTTTATTAACCGATTGAAGAATTCGAATTTGACATAATAGAGCTGTTTTTTTCTTGATCAACCCACCATACTTTCGTCGATACTTTCTCAAGTAATGCTTTATTGTGGCTAAAGATAATCAAGCTTAAAGGCCGTCTTTGACTTTCATCGATTAACACTTTCCAAATTTCAGCTTGAATTTGTGCATCCAACTGTGCCGTCACTTCATCTGCAATCAATATTTGAGTGCGTGGATCGAGCGCCCTTAATAATGCAATGCGCGCCAGCTCTCCGCCCGATAGTTCATTCGGTCTACGTGTTAACCATTCTGATTTTATTCTCAATTTTTCAAGCCAACTTTTATCTGGCGACCAAGCATCACGAACGCTATCACCCGTTGTTCGGAATGGATTAAAACATTTATCAGGATGTTGAGGAACTAATTGAATCGGGCAATAACCCTTTTTAGACAACGGGTTACCATTAACAAGAATTGAACCTTGAGTGGGAGGTTGCCATTGAGCTAAAACACGACCTAATGTCGTTTTCCCCGCGCCACTTGGTGCTGAAATACCAAGTCGCTCTCCCGCATCTAACGTAAAGGAGAGATCTTGCCATAACACTTTACCTGCTTGTTCCACAGATAATTGTTTTAACGCTAAAAGTGGCATAAAGATAACTCCAGAAATAACAAATAAAATGTATAAAAATAAAACTTAAGAACACCCTATTATAAGGGATTAAGTGATGCGTCTTTTGTATTTATAAATTGTTGTTCAGGTAATGCATTCCAAAGTGTCTTCAACCATTCACTACCTTCATGACGATTAAGTAAATTAGCTGGAATAATTTCGTTAACCTCCCCCTGATTAAGCACCGCTATGGTATCTGCAAACCGTGCAGCTAAGGCTAAATCATGCGTAACCCAAAGCACTGATTTACCTTGATTGCATAATTCTCTTAAATGCCCTAATAACAAACACGCATGTTCATCATCAAGCCACGAGGTGATTTCATCAGCCAAAATATAGTGTGCATTAGAGAGTGTCGCATTACAGGCTAATACACGTTTTGCCATTCCACCAGACAGTTTTGCTGGATAGGTTTTTACCAATGAACCTGAAAGATGATAAAGCCCTAACTGTTGCACGATATCCTCAGATGTGACATTGGCACCACTTAAACGTGCAGAGCGACTTAATTGATCACCGATGCAGATCAATGGATTGAGAGCACTGACACCTTGAGGAATATAACAAAAAGTATTCCCACGATAAGCAATAAGTTCCCGTTCACTTAGTGTATAGCCATTCAGTTTAATCGCGCCACGAACTCGCATATTCGCAGGCAAAAGTCCTAGCGCACTTTGTAATAACAGGCTTTTACCTTCACCACTGCCTCCCACTAATGCCAGCATTTTTCCAGGCTTAATATCCAATGAGATTGATTTTAGCAACGGCTGCCAATTGCGTTTTCCTAACCAACGAAATTGTGCAATATCAATGGAAAGCTGTTCAAAACTTAACATCCTGCCCCTCTTAGCCATAATTGTTGCATTGATTTAGCAAATTGATCGAAAATCAAGACTAAGCACATCAAAATTAACCCCGGAAACACCACCATCCACCAAGAGCCTGTACTTAAATAACGTAGTGCATCTGCCAGTAATAAGCCGAGTGAAGGTTCATGAGCTGCCTGACCAAAACCAAGGAAACTCAATGCCGCGCTATGTAAAACTGCATGAGGAAACATTAACAAGGTTCCCACAATCCACTGAGGTAATAACATGGGGATATAGTGTTTTTTCACGCACTCAAAAGGCGTATTACCAATGCGACGCGATAACATCACATAATCAGCTTCTCTAATACGTTGAATTTCACCGCGTAAAATCAACGCCAATTTAGGCCAATGTGTTAATGCCACTGCCCAAATAACTCCTTGTTGCCCCCCACCTAACGTAAAACAGATCAAAATCAATAGTAATAAGTGAGGTAATGCCAATAACGCATCAACAACGCCTCTGACAAAAAAATCACAATAACGATTAATGGAAGAGATACCCGCGAAAATTAATGCAATAGCACCGCTAACAACTGCGCTTGTTACACCAATATTTAAGCTACTTAACATTCCTTGAAAACAACGTAACCACAAAGAGCGGCCAAGATTATCCGTGCCAAACCAATATTGCTCTGAAGGCGCTTGATTTCTTGCCAAAAAATCCATTGCAATATCAGTATGAGAAATAGAAAAACCGTAAGCCACTAACCCAATCAAAGCCAGGGTCACAAAGAGAAGTTTCAATAAAGGCTTGTTCGGATCGTAAATCATAAGTCTCGCAAAATTCCTTTATTAATCCGTCTTAATAGCCCATTAGAAATGCTATTACCAAAGAAAATTAAAATAGTGCTAAAAACCACAATACCCATTAATAATGGAATATCGCCACGTAATCCCGCATCAACCGTGGCTTGCCCTAAACCGGGATAAGCAAACACTTTCTCAGCCAAAAGAGAGCCACCGAGTAATTCACCAATAGATGCAAACTGTAAGCAAAGTGCAGGAGTAATGGCATGACGTAGAACATGAAATAGCATCATAGCCCACCCTTTATCACCTTGTGCTTTCGCAAAATGGATAAATTCACTGCCCATTACCTCAGCGACTTTAGCGCGAGTGTGTAGTGCGATATTTCCGGTACCTAATAATCCAAGCGCAATCATAGGTAAGAGAAGATGAGAAAAACGCTGACTTAACGTTGCTGTTTCGGCACTACTTCCCATCGGCCACGCACAACAAATTGGCGCCCAATGCAAAGTGACAGAAAACAGAGATAACAGCAGCAATCCCACCCAGAACGTCGGTAATGCAGCTAATAAATAAGATAAAGTAGAAATCATTCTATCAGGCCAACGATTAAGATATCGACCTGCAACCAATCCCATCACAACACCAATAACACCTGAAAACACCCACGCAGAAAAAAGTAAGATAAACGAAGGTCCTGCACGTTCACGAATAACATCAATAACAGGCATGTTATACAACATAGAATAACCAAAATCGCCTTGAATGATTTGGCTAAACCAAAGCCAAAATCGCATCCATAACGGCTGGTCAATTCCCCAACGTGCGGCAATTAAAGGGTATTGCTCAGGAGGAACATTCAGTAGGTCACTACCGATATAAGCCTTAATGGGATCGATCGGTGAAAAACTTAATAAAATAAAAACACCTGCTGTTGTCACCAACAGCAGGCAGAGTAATCGCAGGAAAAAACCTGCACTTTGACGTATTACTGACAAGTCCACTTCCAAGTATCTACACTATTTAATAATGACCATGAACCATGAATTTCAGGTGTTCCGGTACCCAAATCAACACAAGGGTTAGTAAGGTAAGTGTGTTGCACATTCATTAACCAAGCCCAAGCTGCATCACCTTTTTACACCCACGCCGTTTTTTACCATCCCACTCAACCGCTTTCCAATGAGGAACGGCTTCTTGCCATGTATGAGCATCGAGGGCAGCTTGCAAGTGTTTTTTCGACCTCAGGATTTTTTGTAATAACCTGGATTATAATAACCAACGCCAGCCGCATTTTCGCTGTAGTGATGATATAACTCCATAGGATCAAGGCTCCCCCAACCAAATAAAGTTGGATTTGAGTGCATATAGCGCTCTACTGTATCCCAACTCCCTGATTTAAGATCCATTTGAATACCAATAGGTTGCACTAGCGCACGAATTGATTCGGCTAAATCGCGACGAGTTGCATCACCACTGGTATACCATAAGGTAAGTTTGGCTTCTAAACCGTCTTTTTCGCGAATACCACTTTTATTCAGTTTCCAGCCTGCATCTTCAAGAATTTGCTTCGCTTTTTCAACATCACCATCTTTAAAGGCAGCATCAGTTTGATCCCAAGGCAAACCTTTTACGCCGGTATATGCCGGAACGGCATAACCATCAAGCACTTGCTCTGATAAGAGTTTGCGGTCAAGGGCATAGTTAATCGCTTTACGAATAGCGATATCTGCGGTGATATCATTACCAATATCATACCCTTGGGCGTTTTTTTCACCTGATTTTACCATTGGAAAAACGATACCACGGTTTTCAACACTTGGTCTTTCCCACAATTTGGTATTGGGTAAATGTTTAGCTATTGCAGCCGTTGCAGGAGGAATACGCACAATACCTAACTGCCCACTTTGAGCAGCAGCAAAAGCAGCATCTTCATCGAGGAAAACAAAAATGAGTTTTTCAAAATCGTTTTTCTTACCCGCATAATAAGGGTTAGCTTCAACAATTAATTGTTGACCAGGTTGAAAACTTACCATGCGATAAGGACCTGCACCAATGGGCTTTTGTGCGTAGGTTTTTTCATCATATTTATCAGCTGAAACGATACCTAGCGAACCCAGTACGTTAACAAAAGTACTTTGTGGTGCTTTTAGCGTAATAGTGACATGTAAGTCATCATCTGCTTTTGCAGAAAGGAAGTTTCCCATATCAACTTTACCGCCACTTGCAGCCGCATTGTTATAGGTAAATACGATATCTTTTGCTGTAAGTGGTAAGCCATCAGAGAATTTTAAATCTGGCTTTAACGTTAATTTCCATGTTTTACCATCTTCACTTGGCTGATAGTCACTTAACATATTGCTATACCAAGAGAGATCCGCATTTTGCTTTAATAATGGGCTATGGAGAAGTAAATAGCTGCCATGACTCCAACCCAGCATTGGGTCGAAGCCTTCTGTTGGCTCTTCACCAATAGCTAATTTTAATGTTTGAGCAGAGGTTGCAAAAGGGGCACTTAACGCGGCTAAGCAAGTTAACGTTACTAATGATTGACGCCAACCAAACCGAATAGACATAAAACATTCTCCGATTTTTTAGATACGACTTATCATCAATCTCTATCTCAATAAGATGAAGAGGCTGAAGCAAGATAAATAACAATAATAATTATGACGTTCTGCAACTTAATGCAGATAAAGATTAAACTCGTGTCATCATAATAAGTTTTTTTTATTTAACTACTCGAATAATATTCAACAGTTTTATTGATTTTTACATAAACTTTTTATTAAGCAGTAATACTCATTATGGCAAACTTCTAGTCAGTGCACAGTATTTTTTCTAATAAATAAGTTATATATTTATCATTGAATTTATTAGTGAGCGTAAAACGAAATAAAGTGACTTTTTAACGAAAAC
>NZ_MIIZ01000598.1:0-22505 GCF_001743005.1 Shigella sp. FC1967
TAGTATTTGAAAGAGATTCTGGCAACTTTATGTCTGGGTTGCATTTTAATCACAACACCTACTTTGGTGGAAAAATTGAGTTTACTTCACATTCATCCCCTCCAACTCAAGCATTTATTCAAATGTCAGATGAAATATATCTTACAAGCCAAACATTAGTAATTGGTCGTTCATGGCACGATATTGTAATGTCTGATTGGGTATTTCAGAACACAAGCCCCAATGCAATTGTTGGAATTACAGGCTCTGGTGATAATCAGCGGTGTCATTTTAAAAATCTAACATTTAAAGGGGCACATTCTGGATTGATACAATTAAATTTCACCACTAGCTATGGTTGCGAAATATCAAATACATGGTGCGATACTTACGTGGAAGACCCTTTCTTTACCCCAACACCAACATATATCGCAAACTCAATGGGAGGAAAGGCAGTCGAAGGAGGAAAGGCAAACGGCGGTCAGATAATCTCATTTAAAAGAGCTCAATCAGCAACACAAGGAAACTCCATAGTCTCATTTGATGATATTGGCTTTAGGGTTGGTTCAATCATAGAGGTTTCTATTTCGGGGGTATTTAATAGCTCAGTTTCTAGCGGTGACCTATTCATAAGCGACACATCTGGGTCACTTGTTTCTTTTGAGAAAGGAACGGGATGGGATTCTGCGTATATTGGATTAACAAACTCAAAACAAAGAGTTGATGCTAGAGTGTTATTTAAATGTATTAAGCAAGACATGACAACATTGCGTATAGTATCTTCTAATGGAGATACATCTGCATCATTTCATTCTCACGCCTCAATAAAGTATTTATAATAATTTGGAAAATAACTTCAATAACCAATACAGACGCTAATTGTTCATTAAAGTGCTCGCGCAAATATGCTGGTTGTTGCCGTTCAATTTCGGACGTAACAACCAGCATATTTAAACGTTCTTTATATGCGACACCTGAAGCGGCTAAATCGACATTAATCTTGTCTTTTTCTTCTTGAGTTATGTTTGCGAGGTTCATAATGGATCCGGTTAGTTTTTGGAGAGTATAGCAGGGTGTGGAATTAAAAAATCAGAGGTGGTATAAAAGTATCACCTTTCTCACAGGTTCGATCTCCAAATCAATTTCATTTTCCCTAATTGGGTAAAATTATGGGTAAAAATATTTAAAGTTTCATAAATTATTGCTTTAAATCAATACTATAATTGTTATTTGTGAAGTTTGTAGGGAACGCCATCGATTATCTATTTTGTCAGTGTAGAAATTATTTCTAGAGCAGTGTTTATCAATTCACGCTATTATCGCTATTGTTTTGCTTCCTCATTCAATAACCAACAATAAATTTAGGTTTTTATATGGATATAAAATCAATTAATGATACCCGATATTTAAAGTTTTTATTTATTGCTTATTTTTTTTCTTCTGGTGGGCTGTAACTCTAGGCCTACAGATATCCTTGTACCTCCTGAAAATTTTTATCAAGTATCAGAAAAAGTGTATCGCTCTGGGCAACCAACCTCAGGTGAAATGAAGTGGCTAGAAGCTCAGGGTATAAAAACGATTATTAACTTACGTGAATATCATAGTGATAGTGATGATGTAAAAGGCACGCAATTAGACACTTTTCACGTAAAAATGAATGCAGGTAGAATTAATGATAAGGATCTCATTGAGGTATTACGTAAAATAAACAGTACGTCTGATCCTGTGTTAGTACATTGTTGGCATGGTAGTGATCGCACAGGAACTGTTATAGCAATGTATCGGCTTGTATTTGAAAATTGGACTAAAGAGCAGGCAATTGCTGAATTAAGAAAAAAAGAGTATGGCTATCACGAACTTTTTTTCCCTAATATTGTTCAATATCTAGAAGAAGTTGATATTTCCGCAATCAAACAACAAGTCTTTCATCGGCAACTTACAGATAATTAAAACCACAGAAGTAGAGTTTGATTTTATTACACAGCATTTTTCGTACCCAGTTCCAGAAGAGCGATTAATGATAAAAGAATATAATTAAATAACATCATAGATTTTTTATATTAGCCATGATATTGGACTACTATTTTAAATCAGCTCAATAAGATAATCACAAAAACCGAATTATCTTATAAGATCAACACTTAATAAAAGTACCACTTATCATTCATTGACAGTATTATGTGTAGAGTTTATGAATATGCGAACGATGATGTTGTTCATCATAAGATAATTAGCGGAGAACATTATGAAGTATCGCCTGTGCGGTGTTGCTCTTTCAGTCGCCTTACTTTCAGGATGTGCAAGTACCCCTAATAATGGGGAGGGGCGCTCTGACCCATTGGAAGGGTTTAACCGCCAGATGTTTGATTTTAACTACTATGTTTTAGATCCCTATATCTTACGTCCAGTTGCCGTGGTTTGGCGTGATTATGTGCCACCACCAGCAAGAAATGGTTTATCAAATTTTTTAGGTAATTTAGAAGAGCCCGCAAGTATGGTGAACAGTATATTGCGTGGTGACTTTGAAAAGGGAGCTAAACATTTTGGTCGCTTCTGGATTAATACCGTTTTTGGTATGGGGGGATTAATCGATGTCGCAGGGATGTCTAAAGAAACGATGGAAAAAGAAGTGCCAATGCGATTTGGTAGTACGTTAGGTCATTATGGTATGGATTATGGTCCCTATGTGGTTGTGCCAGGCTATGGTAGCTTTACTGTCCGTGAAGAGGGTGGTGATTGGGCTGACTTGACGTATCCTATGTTGAGTTATTTAACATTTTGGATGTCAGCAGGTAAATGGGCATTAGAAGGTATTGAAACTCGCGCACAATTGCTCGATTCAGATGCGATTTTACAAAACTCGTCTGATCCTTACTTAATGATGCGTGAAGCTTATTTCCAAAGTAATGACTTCCAAGCGGGTACAGTAAAAGAGAACCCTAATGCGAAAGCCATTGAAGATGATTTAGATTCAATTGATTAGTGAATTATCTTTTTAGTTTGATAAATAAAAAATGGTCTTCTAGAAGACATTTTTTGTATAAAAGATACGGTGAAAAATTAGAAACGGTAATTAAAGTTCATGCCGTATAACCATGCTTTACCTGATGATTCAAATTCATAAGTAGGCGAGAGTGGTGTTTCAGCGAGTTTTTCTTTAATTGTGACTTTTTTACCGTGCATATACGCTAACCCAACATCAACAGACATATCTTTGTTAAATGCATAAGTTGCCCCCGCACTTAACCAGAAACGATCTTGGTCAGGAATTGAGATCGAACGTTTATCCGCAGGAACTGGGCTATCATCGAAAGCAATACCGGTACGGAATGTCCAGTTATCATCGTGATAATAGGTTGTTCCTAAAGCAACACGCCATGCATCACGGAAGCCTTCTTCTTTCTTGAAGAGTTGCTGACCATCGCTTTTACGTGTAGCTCTTAACTCTTTAAACTCACTCCAGCTTGTATAAGCGAAGTTATAGTGAATTGCCCATTTTGGGGCAACACGGTGATAGGCTGCAAATTCCCAAATTTCAGGTAGATTAAGGTCTAGCTTACCTTTAATGGTGTCACCGTTAGTAGCAACAATACCCAGATTATCAAGCATTGGTAACGGTGGAAGATCATTTTGGTATTCACCGTCTTTAAATTTCACTTTTACTTTAGAACGATAAGTGAAACTCACACGGTTACCTTCATCAAACTCATATAATAAACCCGCATTCCAGCCAAAACCCCATGCGTCACCTTTAAGTTGGGCAACTCGTGCTGAAGGTGAAACTGGAAGACCGAGCAGTCCTGGTAATTCACCAGCATGGCGTGTAATTTCTGCATCAGCATAAAGGGCATTTAACCCTAAACCTACGCTAAATTGATTATTAACACGGTAACCCGCACTTAAATTTAGGTTCATGGTTTTTAAATCAGTTTTACCGCCAATAAGACCAGCAGCATAATCTTTTTTAAAATCAGTGGCTAAACCAAAGTTTGTTGTACCAGATGCGCCAATCGCCCATTTATCATTGATGGGGGCGACAAAATGGATATTAGGGACTAATGCACTGGGTGCAATATCACCAGCATTAGTGCTAGCATGGGTGCCAATAGGTGATTGACCTTTAATATCAACACTTGGATTAATATGGATAGCACCGACAGAAAACTCAGGGCGGTCGAACATAGTGAGCGCAGCAGGGTTACGGCTACCTACGCTGGCGTCATCGGCAATAACACCTTCCCCTGAAAATGCACGCCCTAGTGCTGAAGTAGAATATTCATTTAACTGAAAACCGGCAGCGCCTGCTTGAGAGGAAATTGCTCCTACAATGGCAGCTAGTGCTGTGCGAGTAAACAGGTTTTTACGGTTCATGACCTAAACCCTCATAATTTTTTTAAGTTAGTAACTTCTGATTAGAAGCGCTGGATTTTAGGTGCGGTTGTCGTTATGACAAATCAGACCAGTTGATTAAGTATAAAGTTGATTACCCTAAATGTTGCAAGTATGTTTTTAAAATATTGCCATTTGGATTCAATAATTGGGATTTGGTTAACATATTTTTCACAAAATATGCCAATAAAGATATTTTTGATTGTTAAATAAACAGAATAATCAATTTTTTTTTGTAAAATTATAATAAAATTTGAGCTAAAGCAGTTTATTTTATTTTTTTGTAATTATGATAGATAATTAACATTTCTTTCGTTGGGAGACTAAAATGGCAGACGCAATTAATCGTTGTAGTGCAGAAGAAACCGCTGCTTGCTGTTGTGTAGATGTGGGTACTATTATTGACAATAAAAATTGCACAGCGTCATATCAGCATGTCTTCGCTGATAAAGTACAAGCGCAAGCAATGTTAGATCAACTCAGTGCAAAAGCACAATCTATCGCCTCTGAGCCTTGCAAAATTAATCAACAATTTGCTGATGTTGATGGTGGTGTTCAACTTACCGCTGATTTTACATTCTCTTGTGAAGCAGAAAACCTAATTTTTCAATTAGGATTACGCTAATTTACTGAAATTAATAGATTTAAGGCTGTTGAAATTTAACAGCCTTTTTTTATATCCCTTCATCACGCGATTATCTTTCCTATCATTATTGTTAAGTTTAAGACATTTCATCGAAATATTGAGCGCTAACTCCCACTTCTCGTAAAATCACGTTTCTGAAAAGTGAAATTTTTGTTAACACTATTATCAGGTCAGACCTCTTTGGTGTTAGGAAATCATTTTGTCAGGAGCCGTTATGAAGTCATTAACGAACAGTGCTATGAAAGATCGCATTGCTATTGTCAACGGGCTACGCTTACCTTTTGCTAAACAAGCGACTGCGTATCGAGGAATACCTGCGGTTGAATTAGGGCGTTCAGTGGTTCAAGAATTAGTGACTCGCAATGAAATTCCACCTGAAATTATTGATCAGCTTGTTTTCGGGCAAGTCGTTCAAATGCCGGAAGCTCCTAACATTGCCAGAGAAATTGTGCTCGGCGCTGGCTTAAGTGTAAAAACGGATGCGTATAGTGTTACAAGAGCGTGTGCAACAAGCTTTCAAGCGATTGCTAATGTTGCTGAAAGTATGATGGCAGGACATGTCTCAGTCGGTATTGCTGGTGGTGCTGATTCATCATCTGTTTTACCCATTGGTGTCAGTAAAAAATTAGCAGATGTGTTGCTAAGTCTTAATAAAGCAAAATCATTAGGCCAGCGCTTAAGTTATTTAAGTCAATTACGGTTTCGTGATCTTCTCCCTGTTGCTCCTGCTGTGGCTGAGTATTCAACTGGATTACGTATGGGAGATACCGCGGAGCAAATGGCGAAAACTTACCATATTTCAAGAGCTGCTCAAGATGAATTAGCGCACCGCTCTCATCAATTAGCAACTAAAGCATGGGAAATGGGAAAACTAGATAATGAAGTCATGACCGCTTTTTTCCCGCCTTATAAAGAAGGTATTCATCAAGATAATAATATTCGTAAAAACTCTGTTCTTGATTCTTATGCCAAACTCAAACCTGCTTTTGATCGCCGTCACGGTAGTGTCACTGCCGCAAACAGTACGCCATTAACTGATGGTGCAGCAGCGGTATTAATGATGAAAGAGTCTGTTGCCAAAAGTCTTGGTTATCAACCTTTAGGTTATTTGCGCAGTTATGCATTTACAGCGACAGATGTCTGGAAAGATATGTTATTGGGGCCATCATATGCCACACCACTTGCGCTTTCTCGGGCAGGTCTTGCATTAAGTGATCTAACGTTAATTGATATGCATGAAGCTTTTGCTGCACAAACACTCAGTAATTTGACGTTATTTGCCAGTGAACGGTTTGCTAAAGAACAACTAGGATTATCCAAAGCGATTGGAGAAGTGGATATGGATAAATTTAATGTGCTAGGTGGTTCTATTGCTTATGGACATCCATTTGCTGCGACTGGCGCAAGAATGGTTACACAGACACTCCATGAGCTTAAACGCCGAGGTGGAGGGTTTGGATTAACCACCGCTTGTGCCGCAGGTGGATTAGGTGCAGCGATGATTTTGGAGGTGGAATAATGGAACAACAAACATCATTAGAAAAATCATCTGTTTTTCACTTTTCAGTTCGTAACGATAAAGTCGGCGTGATAACCATTGATGTTGTTGGTGAAAAAGTAAATACACTAAAAGCAGAGTTTGTGCAGCAATTTCAAGATGTTTTAAAGAAAGCTCAGCAACATTCTGGCGTAAAAGGATTAATAATCACCTCAGGCAAAACTGACAGTTTTATTGCAGGTGCGGATATCGCCATGATTGCGGGTTGTAAATCCAAGGAAGAAGCGAGCGCACTCGCAAAAGCAGGACAAGATCTTTTTACGCAACTTGAAAACTACCCATTGCCAGTTGTGGCTGCAATTAATGGTGTATGCCTTGGTGGGGGGCTTGAATTAGCCTTAGCCTGTCATGGGCGAATTTGTTCTGATAATAGCAAAACGCGTTTAGGGCTTCCTGAAGTACAACTAGGATTACTGCCAGGATCTGGTGGAACTCAACGCTTACCTCGTCTTATTGGTGTAACATCCGCCTTAGATATGATCTTAACAGGTAGGCAAGTTAATGCGAAACGAGCCTTAAAATTGGGCCTTGTTAATGATGTCGTCTCACAAGATATTCTATTAGAAGTTGCTGCTAAATGGATTTTAACGGGTAAAAAAGAGCAGAGAAAGCATTCGGTAATGGATCGTTTCTGGGCAAACACAACGTTAGGTAGGAATATACTGTTTGGGCAAGCCAAAAAACGAACATTAGCTAAGACAAAAGGCCACTATCCAGCCGCAGAGCGAATTCTTTATGTTATAGAACGCGGTCTTGAAAGAGATATTCAAACGGGATTTAAAGAAGAGGCAAATGCGTTTGGTGAGCTGGCTATGACACCTGTTTCATCAGCATTGAGGCATCTCTTTTTTGCTTCAACGGCACTTAAAAATGAAACAGGATCATCTGAAAAGCCAGATAATTTGCACCATATTGGTATTTTAGGTGGTGGATTAATGGGGGGCGGTATTGCCTTTGTCACTGCGACAAAAGGTAATCTACCTGCAAGAATTAAAGATATCAGCGATAAGGGAATTGCTCAGGCACTGAATTATAGTTGGAAAGCGCTTTCAGCTAAGGTGAGTAAGAAAAGATTATCAGTACGTGAACGTCAGCGCCAAATGGGACTACTTTCGGGAGCCTTAGATTACAGTGGTTTTCATCAATCAAATATTATTGTTGAAGCCGTTTTTGAAGATTTGGCTTTAAAACAGAAGATGGTTGCAGATATTGAAGACGTGGGTAAAGGTAAAATTATTTTTGCTTCGAATACTTCTTCGCTTCCTATTCATAAAATTGCAGAAACAGCAAAAATACCCAGAAAAAAGTGATCGGGCTTCACTATTTTAGTCCAGTCGAAAAAATGCCTTTAGTTGAAGTTATTCCACACGCAAATACGGATGAAAAAACGATTGCTACAACGGTAGCTTTTGCTAAAAAACAGGGAAAAATTGCAATCGTTGTTGGTGATCAACCTGGATTCTATGTTAACCGTATTCTTGCTCCTTATATCAGTGAAGCATTGACATGCTTAATACAAGGAGAGCCTATTGAACATATTGATAAAGCTCTTGTTCAGTTTGGTTTTCCCGTTGGACCTATTCAGTTATTGGATGAAGTCGGGATTGATATCGGCACAAAAATTACACCAATATTAGTGGATGCCTTTGGTGAAAGATTTGCAGCTCCTTCTACTGTGGATGCTATTATTGCTGATGATAGAAAGGGGCGTAAAAATGGAAGAGGTTTTTATCTTTATGCAAAACATGCATTACCTTTTTCATTAGGTAAAAATAAAAAAACAACCTGATCCGGCGATATATCGACTATTACAAATTAAACCTAAAAGCCAACTGTCTTCCTCTGAAATTACGGAACGCTGTTTATTATTAATGTTAAATGAAGCTGTTCGTTGTTTAGATGAAAATATTATAAAGCAACCTCGAGATGGTGATATAGGTGCTGTATTTGGTATTGGTTTTCCTCCTTTTTTTGGTGGTCCATTCCGTTATATGGACAGTATGGGAACAACAAAAGTGGCAGAAAAACTTAACCAACTTGCCGATAAATATGGTGAAAAATATCGCCCTTGTGAGCGTTTAGTTGAAATGGCTAAACGAAATGAACGTTTTTACGATTAATATCATCATTGCATTACCATTGCTTTTCCCTTTTGTGACATTTGTTTTGATTGAGGCGCTTAGGCGCCTTTTTTCTTGTACTTTTTGCGTCAGATTAATAATTGGTGAATTTTTAATGAAAAAAAGGGTCAAAAGTGTTAATGATAGCCAAATATGGCAAAATAGTTATTTGAAAATAAATTTAAAAATGACGCTTTTTTAAAATAAAACGCTGAAAATGATGTTAATTTGTAAACCAATCGCATGACATTAAAAAAGATTAATAATGCTATTGAATTAGGGTGTTGAAGATTTTATATGGGAATATATTGATTTAAACTGAATTAAATTAAATATTTTAAAAAGTGTAAATACCCGTAATTACAAAAATAAAAATAGGTTTAATAACTTACTATGCAAAATTTTTTATTATGCGCCACGGAGAAGCGGCTATTGATGCTGCCAGCGATGCACTAAGACCACTGACTGAACGTGGAAAACGTGAATCAATAGAAATGGCTGAATGGATGACAAAACAGGGACATACAATCGATTATGTTTTAGTCAGTCCTTATTTACGTGCTCAACAGACATTGGATGCAGTAAAAGTAGATTTAGTACTACCTAACAAAATAGAAACAGATGAAGGGCTTATCCCAGGAGGGAATCCTTCACATATTGCACATTACTTACGTGCCTTGGGGGATACAGGATATAAAAATATTCTTGTTATTTCTCATCTACCCTTAGTTGGCTATGTTGTCGCTGAGCTTTGTCCTGCGGTATGTGCCCCCATGTTTTCAACATCAACCATTGCTTGTGTTGATTTTGACTTATCAAAAGGTACAGGGGGGTTACTATGGCAAGTATCACCCTCAACATTGAAATAAAATTTAAATTAATAAGTTAAAAAATTAACACCTTATTTCACTCGAATAAGTGATTTAAGGGTTAATGCAATAGAATTTTGAGGATTAGCGGCGAGCAATATCGTCGTTTTCCACTAATACTAATAACGCAGCATCGCCACCCCATTCTTTAGGGGCTTGATGAAAAGCTATAATATCAGGGTGTTGCGCTAACCAAAGTGGTGTTTGCTGTTTTAAAATATGTTTGCCATGGCCGTGCATAATACAGGCACAATAAACATGTTCTCGTCTACATGCTGCAATCAATGCGCCAATCTCTTGTTTTGCAATTAACTGTGTTAATCCATGCAAATCTAGAAAGAACTCAGGTATATAATCACCCCGACGTAGCTTTTTTAATTCATAAGCATTAGCGCCTTCTCTTAAATAGCGCATCGGACCTTCTGTGGCCAAGTTAGGCTGAAATTCATCTGAAAAATAATAAGAAGCATCAACTTGCTCTTGTTGCAAACGTTCAACAGCGTAGTGCGTCACTTTTTTACGTTTAGGTGAATGAAGTATTTTATCTTGAGGTAATTTTTTGGTGCCTTTTATCATCTCCTGAAATAACTCAATTTCAGACGGCGGTAATGAAAATTTTTTTATTCATTTTTTTACGATTCTTCATAGTGTTACTGTTGTTATAAGGCAATAGTACATGAAATAGTGTCAGAGATAAAAAAGTATAGGTCATAAATTTAGGATAAAAAAAGGCAGGGAATTTACCCTGCCGAAATAGTCACATAGCTAGAAAATAGATGAATTAATGACCTGAGGTTTCAGCGCGTCGACAGGCTTCAAATAAGAACCATGTACGACGTTCAGTCTCATCAATCCAGTTTTCAATTAAGCTTGCAGTTGATATATCGTTATTTTCGTCACAAACAACGTGTGCTTTTCTTAACTCTGCTGCAAGGAGTTGGTTATCTTGGCACAGTTCAGCAAGCATATCTAAAGGCTCAACATATTCCGCATTGTTATCTTCAATACGTTGCATTTTTGAGATTTGACTAATAGAGCGTAATGTTAGGCCACCAATTTTACGCACACGTTCAGCAATAGGATCGGTCATCGCAAATAATTGATCACCTTGTTCATCTAACATGAGGTGATAATCACGGAAATGAGGGCCGCTTACATGCCAATGGAAATTTTTTGTTTTTAGGTATAATGCAAAAACATCGGATAGGATTGCATTCATCGCAGCACTGACTTCTTTTGTTGCTTTAGGTTTTAGATCAGTGGGCGTTGTTAGAGGACGGGTTTGCAGTTTGCGTACATCATTAACTTCAGATGGGGTTAATTTTTTACTGCTCATTTTTGTCTCCTAAAAATCAAAGAAATATTATTGAGAGAGCAACATAATCAATAGAGTAACAAATGAAGAATGAATACTTTTTTGATGCTATTTGTTTTTCTGCTCAATAATTAATTGTACTTTTTAAGTATGATCCCATTTTTTATTATTCCCACCTAAAGGTAAAAATTAAGTTATTTACTCTTCAAGTTATATTTAATTTGGTTTTTAACTTTGAATTGTGTTTTTTTATTTGGTTTGTTTCGCTTTTTGGGGGTGGTTTTTGAGAACCATTAGAAGGTGAGAATATTTAATAAGGTTACCTTTTTTTTAGTGCTTAGCGCTGATTTATCCCCCTCTTCATGGCAAACTACAAACTTTCTATTTCTTCAGAGGACAACAGTTTTGGATATAACACTAAAAGAGGAAGCGGTTACTGATCTAAGCACAATCCTAGATATGTTACGTTGGGCTATGAGCCAGTTTAATTCATCTGATATTTATTATGGTCATGGCACAGATAACGCGTGGGATGAAGCATTGCAGCTTGTATTACCGACGATTGCACTTCCTTTAGATATTCCAGATGCACTGCTATCAACCAAGTTAACAACTTCTGAAAAGATGGACATTATTACGCTTGTCGAAAGCCGAATTGAGCAAAAAATTCCCGTTCCTTATTTAACTCATCGCGCTTGGTTCTGTGGTCACGAATTTTATGTTGATGAACGTGTTCTTATCCCTCGCTCTCCTATTGGTGAGTTAATTAATAACCATTTTGATGGTTTAATTCATCAAGAGCCGACACGCATTCTCGATTTATGCACGGGAAGTGGCTGTATTGCGATTGCTTGTGCTCATGAGTTTGAAGACGCTGAAGTCGATGCGGTTGATATTTCTGAAGATGCACTGGAAGTGGCTGAATTTAATATTGAAAACCACGGTTTAGTACATCGCGTTTATCCAATGCAATCCGATTTATTTAACGCCATTGTGCCTACGCCTTACGATATTATTGTGACGAATCCTCCGTATGTTGATGTCGAAGATATGGGAGATTTACCTGATGAATACCAAGTTGAACCTGAATTAGCATTAGCTTCAGGTATTGATGGCCTAGATATTACGAGACAAATTTTACTAAAAGCCCCTGAATATCTGAGTGAAAAAGGGATTTTAGTGTGTGAAGTGGGTAATAGTATGGTTCATCTTATTGAGCAATTCCCTGAGGTTCCATTTACATGGCTTGAATTTGAAAATGGTGGACTCGGTGTCTTTATGTTGACTCGTGAACAGCTCGTCGAATATTCAGCGTGTTTTTCTACTGATAGGCGTTGATGTAACAGCAATGAGACGGTAGATTGTTATTTATTGCAAATAACATATCGATAACATCACATAGTAATAGGAATAAAGGGATGGCAGGAAACAGTATCGGACAATTATTCAGAGTCACGACTTTTGGTGAGTCTCATGGTATTGCATTAGGTTGCATTGTTGATGGTGTACCTCCTGGATTGCCTTTAACAGAAGCCGATTTACAAGTTGATCTAGATAGACGTAGACCTGGAACATCACGTTATACCACTCAACGCCGTGAACCTGACCAAGTTCGCATTTTATCAGGTGTATTTAATGGTGTTACAACAGGAACAAGCATTGGTTTACTGATTGAAAATACGGATCAGCGTTCTCAAGATTACAGTGACATCAAAGATGTTTTTCGTCCTGGTCATGCTGATTATACCTACGAGCAAAAATATGGTTTGCGGGATTATCGTGGCGGAGGGCGCTCTTCTGCACGAGAAACTGCAATGCGTGTTGCGGCTGGTGCAATCGCAAAAAAATACTTAAAAGAGAAAATGGGGATTGAAGTAAAAGGTTACCTTTCTCAATTAGGCCCAATTACTTGTGATCTTGTCGATTGGTCTATCGTTGAAACAAATCCGTTTTTCTGCCCAGATCCTTCTCGTTTAGACGCGCTTGATGAATATATGCGTGCGCTTAAAAAAGAAGGTAACTCGATTGGTGCCAAAGTGACAGTGATTGCGGAGGGTGTGCCTGCAGGATTTGGTGAGCCTGTTTTTGACCGGCTGGATGCAGATTTAGCACATGCATTAATGAGTATCAATGCTGTTAAAGGCATTGAAATAGGTGATGGTTTTGGTGTTGTAACCTTAAAAGGCACTGAAAACCGAGATGAAATCACGAAGGATGGTTTTACTAGCAATCATGCCGGTGGCATTTTAGGTGGAATTAGCAGTGGTCAGCCAATTGTTGCTCATATCGCTTTAAAACCCACATCTAGCATTACTATTGCGGGCAAAACGATTAATCGTGATGGTGACGAAGTCGATATGATAACTAAAGGCCGTCACGATCCTTGCGTAGGAATACGGGCTATCCCTATTGCCGAAGCAATGATGGCAATTGTATTGCTTGATCATGCATTGCGCCAACGTGGTCAATGTGGAGATGTTGTACCTCCGCTAATGCAATGGTAATCATTCTACGTCAATAACGTAGTTGATAAACTGTTGTAAGTTTGATGTTAGCTTTAAAGGTGTGAGCGCCTAATTTTATTATGCTCAGATCGTGTTGCTGTGTTTTTTAAATAAATGAGATAAACACAGCAACGCGTCCTTCATTCCTAATAATTCGGATAGATAAATGGATTGGCTCTTTTCAGATGGCATCTACCTTCTTCTCTTCTTTGTTGCTTTAATCGCAGGTTTTATTGATTCAATTGCTGGTGGAGGTGGATTAATTACTATTCCAGCTTTGTTATCAGCGGGGATCTCGCCTGTTCAAGCTCTCGCAACGAATAAACTGCAATCAGTCGGTGGCTCTTTTTCGGCGACGCTTTATTTTATACGTCGAAAAGTGATTGATTTAAAAGCGCAGCGATTTGCAATTTTAATGACATTTATTGGTGCCGTTTCTGGTGCAATGTTGGTGCAGTTTATTAATCCAGAAATCCTTAAACAAGCGCTTCCTATTCTTACCATAGCTATAGGTCTCTATTTTCTTCTGACTCCATCAATAGGTGTTCAAGACAGTAAACAACGTATTGGTTACTATACTTTTGGTGCAATATTAGGTGGTGGCGTCGGTTTTTATGATGGTATTTTTGGACCTGGTACAGGATCTTTTTTTGCTTTAGGTTATGTCATGTTACTTGGATATAATCTTTCAAAAGCAACAGCGCATGCTAAGTTACTTAACTTCACCTCCAATTTTGGCTCTTTACTGTTTTTTATTATTGGTGGGCAGGTTATTTGGACTATTGGTTTAGTTATGCTTTGTGGGCAGTTTATTGGTGCTCGCTTAGGTGCAGGTTTAGTATTAACAAAAGGGCAAAAATTAATCAGACCTATGCTGGTCATTATCTCCTTTTTGATGAGCATCAAACTCATCTATGACAATCATGGCGATACTATTGCACTTTGGTTTTCTGCACTTTTTAATTAGGAATAGATGGTTTTTAAATGTCAGCACATCATTATCAACAGTTAATTGATATCTTTAATCAATGTTTTAGCGAAAGTTTTCAAACCCGTTTAGTCAAAGGGGATGATGAGCCGATTTATTTGCCTGCAAATGAAGAGACACCTTATCACCAAATTATTTTTGCTCATGGTTTTTATGCTAGCGCATTACATGAAATATCACATTGGTGTATCGCTGGAGAGGCCCGTCGCCAACAAGTTGATTATGGTTACTGGTATTGCCCAGATGGGCGAGATGAAGTTACCCAAGGGCAGTTCGAAGTGGTAGAAATCAAACCTCAAGCATTAGATTGGTTATTCTGCCAAGCTGCTGGTTATCCTTTCAATGTCAGTTGTGACAATTTAGAAGGTAACTTTGAACCTGATCGTTATGAATTTAGAAACAAAGTGAGAGAACAAGTACTCGCTTATCTACGAGACAAAAACACCCCACCTCGCGCACAGCTATTTATTAATGCGTTACATTTGTTTTACAATACTCCAGAGCTAACGGAAGAGATGTTTCCTTATCAGGAAAATCCTTTAGTTAATTAAGGATTGCGAGAATAACTATCGCCTATCCACTGTGAAGGTTTTACCCAATAGGGTGGAGTCTGAAGTAATAAGGTTGCGAGAAAATATGTATTTATACCTTGCTAATACAAGGTAAATATAAAAGATAGCAACATTATATATTGAGGATAAATAATGCTTTCTGAGTATGAAGCGTACTTATTAGATAAAATTGATAGCCGTGTTGAACATGCCACTGACGATGAATTATTTGCAGGCGGGTATTTACAAGGTCATATTACATTGGCTATTGCTGAACTTGAGCAAGAAAATAATACACAGTTAGAAGCGTTAAGAGCGCGTGTAGAAGAGAGCATTCAAAAGGCGATAAAAGCAGGTGAGCTTTCGCCACCAGATCAAGCGTTAGTTTTATCTACATGGCATGATTTAGTTAACTCAATTAATTAATTCGGCATGTTACTAAGAGAACAACCGGCATAAATCGGTTGTTTTTTCTTTCTTAATGTCTTATTAAAATCATAGTCTCTACATGATATTTAAGATATTTTCTGTTGAATTAGATTGGTTTTTTATACAAAAAATTGATCTTCATTATTTATCAATTGTTTTTTATTTGATTTTTTCAAAGTCGATGTATCTCTCATTGATTAAGCATAATAGTGCTATCTTTTGTAACTCCTTGCCATTTCTGTAAAATTACTTTTAAATGTTTTTAGGAATGTTTCTCGGGATGCAAATGATTTGCATAGAATATTTATGATAAGGATAACGATACGATGAAAAATTTCTTTAAAATAGGCCTACTGACTAGTCACTGTTTTGTTTCTATCTGCTTGTGATCAATTTTGATTTAGATAATAAAAAAAATAAGTTTTTATTACAGTAATCCAAGCGAAAAAGTCATTAGTTTTAGTGTCGATGGTAAAGAATATCAGGTTGAACCGGGTAAAAATGGCTATATAACGCTGTCACCAGGTGAACATAATTTGAAAGATAGTGCCGGTAATGATGCTCGATTTATGGTTTATGACAATAATAATGGTGGCATATTAAATCCTGATAATTTTATGTATTACACCCTTTCTGAAGTTTATGCAGTAAAGGGAAAAACGGATCAGTTTAAACCTGTCGATTACCCCGTTATTATTAATGGCTATGAATTTGAACTTCCAGTGCGTAGTACTAATGCCACATTAATTGATGGTAATGTTTTTCAGTGTACCTATGCTTTAGGCGAGCCATTTCCTAATGAAATTCGTACTCGTAATAAAAATAATGACGGTGGCATAAAAAAATAAATGCTTTGATAAACCTGAATTTATTCAATATATTTCAGCGGAATATAATAAAGATTTAGCCCCGTTTACTCAAGAAGATGAATATAACGATTCTGTTAACCTTGATTTAGACTATATGTTGCCGGCAGCAGAATTTACTGATCCTGATATTCAAGCTGAAGCAGAAGAGCTAGTTTCATTATTAAATCAAATTCAAGAAAGTGAAGATCCGAAGATCCATAGTACATTAAAAGATAAACTTTATAAGGCGACACTTGCTATTTCTAGCGCGTATGGTAATCGGGCGGTTAAAAATTCCGTTGAAGACAATAAATACTATGGTCATTTTATTAAAGAGACTCAGAAGTTCCAATCTTACGGTATACTGCCTAAAAATTAACGAGTTCAAGAATAAGTCATTATTTTAGTATTAACACAAGCCATCCAGTAGGGTGGCTTTTTAATAAATTAATCATAAAAAATATCTGAGCTGGAAAAACGAGATGACAACGACACAAACTAAAATAAAAAAATAACAATATTACGATCCGCCAAACACAGATCGACGATGCTACTAAACTACCTGCTATTGAGTTATCGGCAGGGCAACTTTTTAGCACTTTAGAGGATTTGCGCTGGATAAGTGAAAGTGGCGTACAAAGTGTTGAAAAACATGTAGCGTTTATTCGTCAACAAGGACATTGGGTTGCGGTTAATCGTGATAATGAGCCCGTTGGTTTTATTATGACGACATCTTTACCTGAAAGCTTATTTATTCATGAGCTTTCAGTGAGCCTAGATTGGCAAAATAGAGGGATTGGTAAATTACTTATTCAAAAAGTAAAAGATGAAGCCAAACTACATAAGTTTGATGCTATTACATTGACAACATTTCGTCATGTACCTTGGAATGCGCCGTATTATCAACGCTTAGGTTTTTCAATTTTACCAGAAAGCGAAATTCCAAGTTCTTTGCAAGCAGTTTTAGATAATGAAGTTGAAAGAGGGGGATTTGCAAAAGAAACACGTTGTGCGATGAAGTTTGAGATTAAAGAACAAAAATAAATAATACTAAGTTTGCCATTTAGTCCATATTTTATGCAGTCGATAGAGGTAACGCTAATGTAGTTACCTTATTTGGGTAATGCCAATAAGCAGATAGATGTGCCCCACGTACCGTGTTCACAATGGATCTGTTTTTCCCCGTAGTTGTTCATAAAATTAAGTAAACTATCGCCTGAGCTAAAATAAATAAGGCTAGCATCAGGTTGATCACTCGTTGATATATGAGGCATAAACATATTAGCCATAGCGCGTTTTACCGTGCTAACACTTGTCGAGGATGCGACATAACGTTGAGATACCAACCAATCAACGCCAGTTGAAAGTGAGGTGACTTGTGAAGACATCGCGGCACCTAAAATCATTAATATCCATCCATTAGAGTTTTGCATTTCAGTTGAAAATGGATAGGCAATCATATTGTAGTGAGATTGGTGTAAATCTTGGCGTTTTTGGCGATTAGTTAGTGTTGTGAGTAGTTGCTGTTGTAAATCAGAAGAAAAATGCAGCGTTGCTATCGTATTTTCTGATAAGTCATCATCGAGAAATTGATACAGCCCTTGAATATACAGACTTGATTTATCGGTGCCACATTCATTCAGGTTATGATAAACACGCCAATGACCCGACAATGTTTTTACTGCATAAGCGCCATGAGAAAATGTTAAACCATAATCAGATAAAGATTGTCCTTGACGAAAAAGGGCAATAACTCGATCACCACTATGATCTAGATATTGTCGTAGAATTTTAGCTTGTTCAGTGCGTAAGGCGATATCTTGAGGTGTTGATGATATTTTATCGGCACAATTATAGCTACTCGCATAAGAAAAAGAAGTTATGCTCAAATTAATAAGCATAACAATCAGTTTGATTTTATTTGTGCACATCTTAATTCAGTTTTTCCTGATGAGAAAGTGAGCGCTCATCTTGTGTTACAACATGAGAAATAATGGTATCGCCTTTTTTCAAATACGCACCAGTACCTTTTTCAACGGGTTCGAGAGTGAGTTTGTCATCAGGTTTAATTGGATTTTTTTCTAATGCATCGGCGGGAACAACTATTTCGACATCTTCACCTTTTTCAGTTTTTGCTTTAATGATTTTTTCATCAGGTTTATTACTTTTCTCAACCGAAATTTGTACCAATATAACAGGTAATCCAATAGGAGATAAAAGGATCCCACTGACAAGCGCTGAACTTCCAACGCTACTGATGACACTCATAGCAGAATAAATTTCACCTGTTGAATGGTTACCCGCAGATATTGGTAATGAGATAAATGCAATAGAACCAATAAGTAACGCTGAAAGTGATTTTTTCATATAATATCCTTATTAAGTAATTAAACTGAATAAACCATATATCTAAAAACTATTAATAAATAAAAAAACAGGGTTTAATTAATTGCTTATGTTTTTATTCTTGCCTTTATTAATAAGATATTATTTTATATTTATAAATAATTCTATTGTTTTATATCTATTGGTTTTCCTCGTAGTAAGGATCTTACCCAAAAACGATTAGGGTGTAAGGCATTCAATACATTATCTTCAATCGGAAAAGGTTCATCAAAAATTTGGCTTGCAAGAATTTCAGCTGATAAAGGCGCTGAACATAGCCCACGAGAGCCTAATGCGCTGATAATATAAAGTTGATGATAAGCAGGTGCTGAAGCGGGGGTTTGTCTTCTACGTTTAAATCTGTCTAAATGTGTGTATGCAACTCGCAATTTTTCAAAATCAGGTACTTCGCCTAATAAGGGGAGGTGATCGCGGATCGTGCATCGAATACCTATTCGGGCTTCATTTCGGCTAAAATCAACTTCGTTAACCCAAGGTGCTTTTGCTAAACACTGTATCAGATGAGCTTGGTTGTTTTCTTGTTCTTGAGTCGAGACCGCTAAATCTAATCGATCGCGACGAAAGCTTGCTCCTACACAATGTAAGTTATCTTGCTTATCAACAGGTGTAAAATAACCATCATAACAAAGCACAGTTTTTAGTTTTGATAATGTCTTGGTTGTTGGAATATGGCTAACTTGACCTCTGACTGCGCTGATGGGTAATTTTTTACTTTGAGTAAAGTCTGTAATTCGATGCCCATTTGCTAAAATAACGCAATCATGTTGTGATTGAAGTGGTATTGCATTTTCTCCATCGTGATGAACAATATCTAAGCACCAAGAAGCATCTTGCTCACGTATTTGAGTGACTTGATGATTAAATCGCAATGTTAATCCTAATTTTTCAGCGTATTTTAATGTATTGATTGTGAGCTCAGTCGGGGAAAGCCAGCCCGCTTTTGGATAAAACAAAGCATCACAATTAACGTCTATTCCGCTAAGTTTATTGACTTCATCTTCATCGAGATAACACGCTATTTGAGAAAAAGGAATGGAATTATCTATAATTCGCTGCACTTTCTTACGAACTTTCTCGTTATAAATAACCTGTGTAACGCCAGACCATTGATGTGAAAAAGGAATACCTGCTTTACTCAGATTATCATAAGTGCGATGAGCAAATAGAAATGCAGTTGTAAAAAATTGTTCTAGTTCATCAGATTTGCCATTGAGTAAAGGATATAACACACCTTGTCGATTGCCTGAGGCATTAGTTGCAGGTTGTTTATCTTCACAATATAAGGTGACATTGGCACCTCTTCTTAGGCAGGAAATTGCCGCAAATGTGCTGGCAATACCGCCACCTATAATTGCAATATTCTGTGCTTTAGTCGCACTGGGTCTTGCATAGTAAGGGAGAAACTCTGGGGATGGAGCTTGTCGGAAAATACCTGTCAGCATTTCTCTTTTTTGACCAAATCCTTTGATTTTATTTATCTCAAAACCAACACGTTGCAAACCTCGCTTGACAATCCCAGCAGCGGTAAACGTTGCAAATGTGCCGTTTTCTCTCATTGAATCAGCCATCGATTGGAAAAGTGTTTCACTCCACATTTGTGGATTTTTAGAAGGTGCAAAACCATCTAAGAACCATGCATCGACTTTGTTATGTAGCGCTTGGCGAGTTTGAGGTAACAAGGTATTGATATCACCAAACCATAAATCCAGAGTCACTGCTCCATCAGCAAGGATAATGCGATGGCAACCCGCAATAGCTAATGGCCATTGAGAACAAAGCGCTTGTGAATATTTTTTGAGTTCTGGCCAATGGTCATGTGCAGATTGTAAGTCACTTTTTGTAAGAGGAAATTTTTCGAAACTGACATAATGAAGACGTTTTAAACAAGCGTCAGGAGATGTTTGCCTAAATTGCTCGAAAGCTTGCCACAGTGTTAAAAAATTAAGCCCAGTACCAAATCCTGTTTCTGCGATAATACATTCAGAGCGTACATGTGTACCAAAACGTGATGGAAAATGATTTCCATGTAAGAAGACATGTCGCGTTTCTTCTAGACCATCTTGGTTTGAAAAGTAAATATCGCCAAATTGTTCAGAGATAGGTGTACCAAGTTCATTCCAACTTAAAGATGCAGTATTTATCGGGCTATTATTCACGGAACTGCCTGTATTTCTCGAAAAAATTAACCAATATCTTAACGCCGTTAAGTGACTTGTACCAGCCTTAAAGGGGAAAGTGTTTTATCTGCTTATCTTTATTTTTGTAAAAAAAGATCCTGATCGGACTTGTTCGGCGTACAACTGTACGCTAAAGTGCTACTCAGAAATCCCGCAGCTACAACTATTATTGTAAAGAGGTATGAATGAAGCGCGCAGTGATCACGGGTCTGGGTATTGTTTCGAGCATTGGTAATAACCAGAAAGAAGTGCTGGATTCTTTAAAAGAAGGTCGTTCCGGGATAACTTTCTCAGAAGAATTTAAAGAGATGGGGCTTCGTAGCCACATTTGGGGCAACGTTAAGCTTGATACTGAAGGTCTTATTGACCGTAAAATCCGCCGTTTTATGAGCGACGCATCGGTTTATGCCTATTTATCTATGCAAGAGGCGATAGCTGATTCAGGTCTGACCGAAGATCAAGTTTCTAATATTCGTTCTGGCTTAGTCGTTGGTTCTGGTGGTGGTTCGCCACGTAACCAAGTTCAAGGTTCTGATGGCATGAGGGCAAAAGGTCTACGTGGCGTAGGTCCTTATATGGTAACTCGTGCAATGGCATCAGGTGTTTCAGCTTGTTTAGCAACACCTTTCAAAATTAAAGGCGTTAACTATTCAATCAGTTCGGCTTGTTCAACATCAGCACACTGTATTGGTCATGCCGTTGAACTTATTCAGTTAGGCAAACAAGATATTGTATTTGCTGGTGGTGGTGAAGAGTTAAGTTGGGAAATGACCTGCGAATTTGATGCAATGGGTGCACTTTCAACTAAATATAACGAAACGCCAACCAAAGCTTCTCGTACTTACGATAAAAACCGTGATGGTTTTGTTATCGCTGGTGGTGGCGGTATTGTAGTGGTTGAAGAGTTAGAACATGCATTAGCACGTGGTGCACATATCTATGGTGAAATCGTAGGTTATGGTGCCACGTCTGACGGTGCAGACATGGTTGCACCGTCAGGTGAAGGTGCTGTACGTTGTATGCAAATGGCAATGCAAGGTATTGATAAAGTAGATTATATCAATACACATGGTACTTCAACGCCAGTTGGCGATTTAAAAGAGCTTGAAGCTATCACTGAAGTGTTTGGTTCGCAGACACCCGCCATCTCAGCAACAAAAGCAATGACTGGTCACTCATTAGGTGCAGCTGGTGTGCATGAAGCTATTTATAGTCTACTGATGTTAGAGCATGGATTTATTGCACCAAGCATCAATATTGAAGAACTAGACGATAAAGCAATGGGGATGAACATCATTACTCAACCAACAGAACAGAAACTGGAGACTGTCATGTCAAATAGTTTTGGTTTTGGTGGTACAAATGCTTCATTAGTCATGAGTAAATATAAAAAAATAGTTAGATATACTTATATTTCTCTATTTAAACAAGCAGGCTTCATTTTATTGAGGTCTGCTTTTTTTATTTGGAAAATTATTATGCAAAATAATTTATTATTTTAATAAAGATATCTTTCGGATAAAAATCATTAAAAAAAGATTATATAAATAAGGTTTAGAAATACCTCAACTGATAGTTACTCAATTCATCATTCTAATAAATAGACGATTTTTGTTAATATATTGTTTATATTAATAAAAATGAATCGAGTCCATTTTATTTCAATCGTTTAATTTAATTTTACCTAAAATCACTAAATGTTTTGTTTTATATGGGGTTAGATGAA
>NZ_MIIZ01000599.1:0-6820 GCF_001743005.1 Shigella sp. FC1967
ATTGCACAAGCAGAAGCTGAGGATATTGGATCTTTACGCGAAGAAGTGCTTGCAGATAAAGTTGTTGAGCAAGAGAAACCAAAGAAAGAAGGCTTTTTTAGCCGACTGAAAAAAGGTTTACTGAAAACTCGTCAGAACTTAGGTTCAGGATTCCTTGGTCTATTTCGTGGTAAGAAGATTGATGATGAGCTTTTTGAAGAGTTAGAAGAACAACTCTTAATTGCGGATGTGGGCATGGAAACCACAACTAAAATCATCACTAGCCTGACCAAACATGCCACTCATAAAGATCTTAAAGATGCCGAAGCGCTTTACGGAAAACTGCGTGAAGAGATGGGCGATATTTTAAGTAAAGTTGATAAACCATTAAATATTGAAGGTAAAAAACCTTTTGTTATTTTAATGGTTGGCGTTAACGGAGTGGGTAAAACAACCACAATCGGAAAATTAGCGCGACAATACCAAGCTGAAGGTAAATCTGTCATGTTAGCGGCGGGGGATACATTCCGAGCAGCCGCTGTTGAACAGTTACAAGTTTGGGGCGAGCGTAATCATATCCCTGTTGTGGCACAACATACTGGCGCTGATCCTGCATCGGTTATTTTTGATGCAATTCAATCAGCCCAAGCAAAAGGTGTCGATGTTCTTATTGCTGATACCGCAGGACGATTGCAGAATAAATCCCATTTAATGGAAGAGCTGAAAAAAATCGTTCGTGTTATGAAAAAATTAGACGAAGAAGCACCACATGAAGTGATGTTGACGTTAGATGCAAGTACCGGACAAAATGCAGTTAGTCAGGCAAAACTCTTTAATGAAACCGTTGGGCTAACTGGATTAACATTGACTAAACTTGATGGTACAGCAAAAGGAGGCGTTATCTTCTCCATTGCTGATCAGTTTGGTATTCCTATTCGTTATATCGGGGTAGGTGAAGGTATTGAAGATCTACGTCCGTTTAAGGCCGACGATTTTATTGAGGCTCTGTTTGCCCGCGAGGAGTAGTTTTAATGATCCGCTTCGAACACGTCAGCAAGGCTTATTTAGGTGGAAGACAAGCATTACAAGGGGTTGATTTTCATCTTCGCCCTGGTGAAATGGCTTTTTTAACGGGTCACTCTGGCGCCGGTAAAAGTACATTGCTTAAGTTAATTTGTGGAATAGAACGCCCAAGTGATGGTGCTATTTGGTTTGCTGGTCATGATATCAGTAGACTAAAAAACAGTGAGATCCCTTTTTTGCGCCGCCAAATTGGGATGATCTTCCAAGATCACCACTTATTGATGGACAGAACGGTTTATGACAATGTTTCTCTTCCCTTGATTATTGCTGGCGCAAGTGAAGAGGATATTCGACGAAGAGTTTCAGCTGCTTTAGATAAAGTAGGACTATTGGATAAAGCGAAAAATTATCCTATTCAACTCTCTGGCGGTGAACAACAACGTGTTGGTATTGCGCGCGCAGTTGTGAATAAACCGACGGTTTTACTCGCAGATGAGCCAACAGGTAACCTTGATGGTGAGCTTTCAGAAGGTATCATGCGCCTTTTTGAAGAGTTTAACCGTGTTGGCGTAACGGTGTTAATGGCGACACACGATATGTCGCTGATAGAACGCAGAAATTATCGCATTCTTACATTAGGGCAAGGCAGAATGGTGGGAGGGCAAAATGGCTAAAGCAAAAAGTTCCCGTAAATCAATGCCAACGCCAGGCGCAAAAACCAAGGCACTAAAAGGGGGAAGACGCGAACAGTGGCGCTATGCATGGCGTAATACAATGGCTGATTTTTTACGCCAGCCGCTCTCCTCTTTTTTAACGGTAATGGTTGTCGCTATCTCTCTCACCTTGCCTAGCATCTTTTATATTGTGTGGAAAAATGTTTCTACTGCGGCAGAACAATGGTATCCAACACCACAATTAACAGTTTATCTTGATAAATCTCTTGACGATTCATTGGCTGAAGCCACAATCAAGAAAATAGAAGCGTTAGAAAAAGTTGAGAATGTTAACTATCTTTCACGACAAGATTCACTAGTGGAATTCCGTTCTTGGTCTGGTTTTAGTAGTGCATTAGATATGTTAGAAGAGAATCCATTACCAGCCGTTGCGATTGTGACGCCCGTTATGGAGCCTAGCGATCAACAATTAATGGTGAATTTGCGTGATACAGTCGCGAAAATACCCGGTGTTGACGAAGTAAGAATGGATGATAGCTGGTTTACTCGGCTTTCAACGTTAACTTCATTAGTTGGGCAAATTGCTTTGGTGATTGGTACATTGATGGTTGTTGCTTTGTTATTGGTGATTGGTAACAGTGTGCGCCTCAATATTTTCAGTCGCCGTGACACCATTAATGTGATGAAACTAATTGGTGCCACTGACGGCTTTATTATGCGTCCTTTCCTTAATTGGGGATTGATCCTCGGTTTTATTGGTGCCGTATTTGCCTTGATCTTTTCAGCGCTACTGGTGTGGAAACTTTCTGATGTAGTGACTCAAGCCGCGACCGTGTTTGGAACGTCATTTTCCATTTCTGGGCTAGGTTTTGATGAATCTATCATTCTTATTCTTGTTGCTATGACAATTGGCTGGCTTGCCGCATGGTTGACGACAATGCAGCATTTGCGTCAATTCACACCAGAATAATGAATTAGCGCGTTTTTATCTTATTTTCTGCATCTGAGAAGATATTTTTTATCAGGCTGGGTTACGTTAATATCGTCACCCAGCCATTTTATCGACGGCTTGTCTCTGGCATAATAATGAACGCACTCTTTTCTACAATAAGGCAACAGTCATATTTGCTTCTGTGATAGAAAAGTACAAAGATATGTAAACATAGATGCGAGATGAACCTTTAGTCTTTATGCTGGTCAAATAGCCGTTATGATAAAAATACATCGTAAAAACCTTAACAGGCTTCCCATTTAAGCTATATTTAAAAGGCTCATCTACTTTTCCTTATCGCGATAATTTTAATTATTCATTTGATTTTCATGAGGATTTGAATGACAAAAGAAATGCAATCCTTAGCATTGGTTCCGCAAGGCAGCATCGAAGCGTATATACGTGCAGCCAATTCCTATCCGATGTTAACCGCAGAGGAAGAAAAGGAACTCGCTGAACGGCTGCATTACGATGGTGACTTGGATGCAGCAAGAACGCTTATCCTTTCACATCTGCGCTTCGTTATTCATGTTGCTCGCAGCTATTCAGGTTATGGCTTACCACAAGCTGATCTTATCCAAGAGGGTAACATCGGTCTGATGAAAGCGGTTCGTCGTTTTAACCCAGAAGTGGGTGTCCGATTAGTCTCTTTTGCTGTGCATTGGATCAAAGCTGAAATTCACGAATATGTACTACGTAATTGGCGTATCGTGAAAGTCGCAACGACAAAGTCACAACGTAAACTCTTTTTTAATCTGCGGAAAAATAAAAAGCGTTTAGGTTGGTTTAATCAAGATGAAGTGGAGCTTGTGGCAAGAGAATTGGGCGTATCAGAAAGTGATGTCCGAGAAATGGAATCACGAATGTCAGCGCAAGATATGGCATTTGATATGACCGCTGATGATAGTGATGACTCACATCCTATTGCTCCTGTACTCTTCTTAGAAGATAAGTCTTCTGACTTTGCTGATGGCATTGAAGAAGATAACTGGGATAATCATGCAACGGATAAACTGACGTCAGCAATTGAAACTCTTGATGAACGTAGCCAAGATATTATTCGTGCTCGTTGGTTAGATGATGATAACAAATCGACGCTGCAAGACTTAGCGACAAAATACGGTGTTTCTGCTGAGCGTGTTCGTCAATTAGAAAAAAATGCGATGAAGAAATTGCGTTTAGCGATTGAAGATTAATCACATTTCAGATCACGCATACGCGTTCATAAAGTAGAGTATGTTATAAAAGCGATATGAAAATATCGCTTTTTTTGTTGCATGGAGAAAAGAACGTGAAAATCGTTATCGCCCCTGATTCATTTAAAGAAAGTTTAAGTGCGAAAGACGTTGCAATGGCAATAAAACAGGGTTTTTCACGTTCTTTCCCCAATGCGCAATATTGTTGTATTCCCATGGCGGATGGCGGTGAAGGAACGGTGACATCGCTGGTGGATGCAACGCAAGGCCGTTTTATCTCTACTCAAGTGTGCTCGCCTTTAGGTAAACAAGTAACCGCAACGTGGGGGCTCTTAGGTGATAACAGTACTGCCGTGATTGAAATGGCACAAGCTTCGGGTCTTCATCTTATCCCTTTATCTCAACGCAATCCCAATTTAACGACCAGTTACGGTACGGGGGAGTTAATTAATGCGGCACTTGAAATGGGCGTTAAAAAAATCATTTTAGGATTAGGAGGAAGTGCTACAAATGACGCAGGTGCAGGTATGATGCAAGCACTGGGTCTTGGTCTTAAAGATAAGTTTGGCACATCTTTGCCTTTTGGTGGACGCTCATTAGCCCAGCTTTATTCTATTGATATCACGAAGCTTAATCCTAAATTAAAACATATTGAAATCGAAATTGCCTGTGATGTCACGAATCCATTGTGTGGAGAAAAAGGGGCATCGGCTATTTTTGGCCCTCAAAAAGGAGCCACTAAGGATGATATTGCGCAGTTGGATAACGCACTACACCATTTTGGTACTTATCTTGAGAAAATAACGCAACGCAGTCTTATCAATATAGCTGGAAGTGGCGCGGCAGGAGGATTGGCTCTGCCTTTGCTTGCATTTACGCAAGCAACACTTTCGCGAGGTGTTGAATTAGTTGCTCATGCTGTTGAATTAGAAAAACAGTTAATCGATGCAGATTTAGTCATCACTGGCGAAGGTCGAATGGATAGTCAATCGGCACAAGGTAAAACTCCAACAGGGGTCGCTTTGCTGGCAAAAAAATACCACCTTCCTGTTATTGCGTTGGTCGGTGGTTATTTACCTGATTATGATGTGGTTCATCAGCAGGGAATTGATGCCGTTTTCTCTATTGTTCCGGGTGTTTCTACATTGGACGATGCGCTTAGTAATGCACAATATAATCTTAGTGAGACGGCTTATAATGTGGCGAGGCTTTATGCTTTAGACTTCAAGGTGTAGCGTTGTTGACTAGTCAGATATTATTGTATGCTCCTAGCGACACCTTGAATTATTTAGAGTATATGTTTGCATATAAATCAAGTTGTAGGATTATTTAAAACATAGAGATCAGATTGTTGTGATGGATTAAATTGATGGTGTGTTAAAAAAGCATGTGCAATATCATATCCTTTTTCTTCTGCAGATAAGCTGGTTGCTTGCCAATGAGTAATATTAGGATATGCAGCTAAGCATTCTGTCAGTAAATAATGTCCAACACCACGACGGCGAGTCACTTCTCTGACCATAAAATCGGTAATCAAGGCGTTATTATCTGATAGTCTAACCCAGCAAGCAGCTAATAATCGTTCATTAAATCTTGCTACAAAGAGTCCATTCTGGTCGTTGATCTCATTTTTTAGCGCTGATTGATAACGTCTATCTTGCCAAATTTTGTCTAAATCAATACGGTCTTGTTCAGAGCGCTGTGTGAGTTTTTCTATGGTTAGTTTCATTTAATATCCTGTTAGTTTGCAGTGTGTTTTTTTTTCTTTTAATGAAGGCATTAAGGTTTTAATGGTGAAACACAATGCCAAACTCGTTAAGATCACACAAGAGTAAAAGACATACTCATAGTTATTGCCAGTCACAAAATAGACCGAAATCATAGGGCCTGCCGCCATTCCACAATAACGAATAAAATTATAAATCCCCATTGCCGTTGCTCTCATCGTACTAAAATGACTCGTTAATAATGTGGTATGAGTTGGCATTGTTAACCCTAAAGAAAGCCCATATAACACAGTTAAACCAAGCATTACAGGTAATGAGGTTTGCCAAAAGAGTGCAAACAGCGTCAACATCATTAAGTTGATACAAGACGTAATAATCACGCCATATTCTGCGCTAAATAGATGGCAAATTCTGCGGTAAAGATAGCTACCTAAGATAAGTGCAATCGACATAGGTAGATATAATCCACCTATTTCAGTGCTATTAAGCTGATAGAGATGAAAAGCAATTAAGGGTAAAAAAAACCAGTAGACAAAAATAGTTATAAAACACCATAAAACTCATGACAAATACAGATTTACCCGCAGATGCCGTAAGAACTTGTTGCATTGCAGACACGCTTTTAAAGGCTTCTTTCTGCTCAGGGCGTGTTTCTGGTAAATAAAAGAGATGGGTAATAAGCAAAATAACACCGACAACGGCCAAGAAAATGAAAATGCCTTGATATTGATAATGTTGTGCTAAATATCCACCTAATAAAGGGCCACAAGCTGGGGCTAGTGCTAATAGCATTTGATACGATCCCATCGCTTTAGCACGCTCGTTTCCTTGGTAAAGATCGCCAAGAATAGTGGCTGCAACCACAGGAATAGCCGCAATACCGATAGCTTGGATCACACGCCAAAAAATTAATAAACGAATAGAATCAGACCAGACACACCCTAATGCACCTACAATAGAAATTGCTAATCCACTGAGAAAAATAGGTTTTCTTCCCCATTTATCAATCAATGAGCCGTAAAAGAGTTGCATAACAGCCATAGCAAAAGTAAATGCAGATACCGTTAAATTAACCAATGATAACGAGGTATTAAATTGTTGCTGGATCAAAGGGAGCACAGGGGTATAGATATTTTGGGCTAAAGAGCCTAGTAGTGCACTTAAAAACAAATGAGATAAAACAGACTGCGGATTGATAATTTCATGATATTGCCTCTTTTCCTTTTTTTT
>NZ_MIIZ01000600.1:0-6798 GCF_001743005.1 Shigella sp. FC1967
CCCTTTATTTTTTTTAAGTTTATAAAAAATCGCACAATAGTAATTAATTAACGACCTTCAATAAAAATAACCATATGTAATTAAAAATTAAAAATAGAAAACAAAAAAAAGATATCAATAAGTGATATCTTTTTTTTTTATTTAATGGCTTATATTCCGCTGGAGTTTAAAAAAATAATGTACATTTTAATCATTCTTTTAAATCGTTATATACAGTAGCCCTTGAAACACCCAGGTATTGTGCAGTGATCTCCATCGCTTTACGCAGTGAAAGATAACCTTCATCCTGTAAACAGAGTAACAATTCACGTCGTTGATGCGGTTTTAATGCTCTTGGTGTGACAGAATAAGTCGCAGAAAACTCATCAATACGTTTTTTCAGCGAATCTTCAGTCACTGAACTAAAGGTTTCAATAATGTCATTACCTTCTTCAAGGGTTGCAAATTGGTTAAGTACCATTTGTAATCCTTTGATCATCGAAATATCAATATTTAAACATAATGCAGCAACATAATTGCCTTGTTTATCTTTAATACCAATAGACGTACTTTTTGCCGTTCTGCCATCAGGAAACTGGTTAGGATAATTAGCCACTATTTGAGGGAAATCTGACGATTCAATGCGAGCCATTCCAAGCTCAGTCGCTCTATCTCCAACTTTTCTACCTGATAGATTATTTTCAATGACCATAATGGTATTTTCACTATCGGTTAGATCATGAAGTACAACTTCACAAAAAGGCGATAATGTTTTACCAATGCCTTGTGCAATAAATTGTAGTTGTTCTACCAGCCACTCTTGGTCTTCTGTTTTATGTGACATAACGATCCTTGCAATAGCTAAAACGTAAATGATTTATACAATTTTAACTGATTTATTCAAATAATTAATCGTTATCTGCAGGATAATCAGATTTAGCCTGATTTAATATAGCTTTTGCCATCCACTGAGTCATGTCAATGACCTGCTGATCATCCATTTTCCAGATATCTTTCATTACCAAAAAGACTTCGGATCCGTAAATCAAAGAAAATGATTTGATCACCTTATCCCACATTTCTTGAGGATAATGCGCTTTTAAGGGTTCAATAACTTTGAGTAAAATCTCTTTACGGTGGCCGCGAATAAATCGTTTTTCTGCATATTCACTTGATTGTCTCTCTTTTGCCCATTGCTGTAATGAAACTTGTAATGCACCACGTAATGCACCTTCATGTTTAAACATTTGTGGATAGGCAAGATTGAGCAATTCAGTTATGCGTTGTTGCGTATTATCTTCAGGAGTGGGGGTCCATGCAATGATCGGAGCTAAACTTGCATCAACAGTCGCGCTAATTAAATCACTTTGTGTGGGAAAATAACGATATGCGGTTGCTCTTGAAACACCTGCATGTGCTGCTAATTCCGACACTGTCGGTAACATTCCTTGCTCAAAAAGTCCCAACGCGGTTGTCACCAACAGCTGATGGGTTCTTTTTCGTGTACCGGACATTGCATCCGTTTCGTCACTGTAACTCATAGAAAATCCTTCGTTATTTCTACACTTTATGTGTCTAATTTACGTTAAGTCAAATACTCATAATAATTAATGTTTACTTTAAGTGATTAATGTCACCTTATCGACCTTTAGAATATAAAAATAAAAATAATGAGACAAGAGTCTCAAAACGGTGTTATGATAAATGAAACTCAAGTCTCAATATGATTATAATCTACCCGTCAATAATCATAGAAGGTAAGGGAAGGCTTATGAAACAGTATGCTGGTTCAATATATGTTGCCACAACGCTTGATACTAAAAGTGCTGAGATTTTTTATGTCAGTGATTTAATAAAAAAAGCAGGCCTTCCTGTTAAAACCGTCGATTTGACAACCAAACCCACGGCACTCGCACGAGAAGCGGATGTCACCGCAGCAGAAATTGCGCGTTTTCACCCAGATGGTCAAGAAGCGGTTTTCTGTGGCGATAGAGGTAAAGCAATTGAAGCAATGTCAGTTGCGTTTAAACATTATTTAACCCACCAAGATGATATCTTAGCCATTCTTGGGCTAGGTGGCTCTGGGGGAACGGCACTGATTACACCAGCAATGCAATCGTTGCCAATTGGTGTACCTAAATTGATGGTATCTACAATGGCATCCGGTGATATTTCAGGCTATATCGGTGCAAGTGATATCTCAATGATGTACTCCGTTACAGATGTATCAGGCTTAAATCGTATTTCTCGTAAAGTGCTAAGAAATGCGGCGAACCAAATAGCGGGCGCTGTTTATTTTTATCAAGAAGAACAAGTTATTGATAAACCGGCTGTCGCCTTAACGATGTTTGGTGTAACCACGCCTTGTGTACAGCAACTGACAAAAAAACTTGAAAATAATTATGACTGCCTTGTTTTTCATGCAACAGGAAGTGGCGGTAAAGCCATGGAAAAACTCGCAGACAATCACTTACTTCATAGCGTACTCGATCTTACAACAACAGAAGTGTGTGATTACTTATTTGACGGTGTACTTGCTTGTGATGAAGACCGTTTTGGTGCAATCGCCCGCACCAAAATTCCTTATATAGGTTCTTGTGGTGCATTAGATATGGTGAACTTTGGTCGCCCATCGAGTGTTCCTGAGAAATATAAAGGGCGTCAATTTTATCATCACAATGCACAAGTCACCTTGATGCGTACAACACCAGAGGAAAACCGCCAATTAGGTATCTGGATCGCTGAAAAACTCAATCAGTGTGAAGGTCCATTGCGGTTTGTATTACCACAGGGTGGTTTTTCAGCCCTAGATATTGAAGGCGCCCCTTTCTGGGATCCTCAAGCGAACCAAGCTTTTTTTAATGCATTTATAACAACATTTAAAGAGACAGAGACTCGTCAATTAGTCATCAGTCCTTATCACATAAACTCTGCTGAATTTACTCAGCAAATTTATGATTTACACCAGGAACTTATTTGTTAACCACGGAGAAAGAAGAATGACTCATTCACGTGAAACGTTACTAAAAAAATTCAATGAAATGATTGAACGCCATGAGCCTATTATTGGCGGTGGTGCAGGTACAGGGCTTTCAGCTAAATGTGAAGAAGCCGGTGGTATTGATCTTATCGTTATTTATAACTCGGGTCGTTATCGTATGGCTGGCCGTGGCTCTTTAGCGGGTTTATTAGCTTATGGTAACGCTAATGAAATCGTTATGGATATGGCAAAAGAGGTCTTACCTGTTGTTAAACATACACCCGTACTTGCTGGTGTTAATGGTACAGATCCTTTCTGTAACTTTGATAAATTCTTAGATGAAGTGAAAGCAACAGGCTTTGCTGGTGTGCAGAATTTCCCAACAGTAGGTCTGATTGATGGTAATTTCCGCGCTAATTTAGAAGAAACAGGTATGGGCTATGATCTTGAAGTAGAGATGATCCGCAAAGCTCATGAGAAAGGTTTATTAACCACACCTTATGTCTTTAGCCGTGAAGATGCAATCGCAATGGCTGAGGCTGGCGCAGATATTATTGTACCTCATATGGGATTAACAACTGGCGGTAATATTGGTGCTGAAACAGCATTAACATTAGCGGACTGTGTTCCTTTAATTAATGACTGGGCAAAAGCAGCAAAAGCTGTACGTTCTGATGTGATTGTGCTTTGTCATGGTGGTCCAATTGCAACGCCAGAAGATGCACAATATATCTTAGATAATTGCCCTGATTGTCACGGCTTCTATGGTGCAAGTTCAATGGAACGCTTACCAACAGAAGTGGCATTAACCGCAACAACCCAAGAATTTAAAAGTATTAAACGCTAATTCAAAATCATCAAGTTTGCCTAAGCGTTAATCCATATTGCCCACATTATGTGGGCAATATTTTATGTAAAGAGTACTAATTAAAATTAAACCAATTTTGCAATTAATGTATTTAAATCCCCCGCTAAGAAATCAACAGGTGGAATTTCAATAACGGTATAAGCACCTGCACGTTGTTTCATACTCGCTCTTGCGGCAGACACCATAAATTGAGACGTCAATGCTGGGTTATTAATACGCATTGAATATTCAAATAATTGATTATGTGTTTTACCAGATACCCCTTTATGAGTCATATGAACGCCATGTCCCACATCCTTTAAGCTATCAACACAATCAACTTGTTTAATATGCGTTTCATCAGAAGAGAAATAGCTATCTGCTTTAATGGCTTGCTCTACTTGATTAAAATTGGCTCCCGCTTCTAATTCTACGTAAACCATTCGACGATGGACACCAGTCCCCAATGGGATTGTCATTGAAAGTGCCTCTTTTACACCTTCAATCGCTTTTGCCGCTACGCTATGTCCCATGCTCATACCTGGTCCAAAGTTAGTATAAGTGATCCCTTTTGGCGCCATGGCTAACATTAACGTACGAATAATAGAATCAGAACCCGGATCCCAACCCGCTGAGATAACGGCGACACGGTCATGTTTTTTTGCAACTTCATCTAATTCTGTTTTTAATGACACAATTTCACTGTGGACATCAAAACTATCTACTGTATTAATGCCTAAGCTTAAAATAGATTTAGCTAATTCTTTAATTGCACGAGTCGGTGAACATAAAAGCGCAACATCAACATTACCTAATGTTTTAATATCGTTAGTCACGGTAAGATTTTGCAGTTCTTCTGGAACATTATTGATATCACGACGAACAACCCCCACTAATTCAAAATCTTGAGCTGCTTGAACCGCTTCTAATGCAAATCGACCAATATTGCCATAACCTACAATGGCTACTTTTATTTTAGTATTCATTAATTCCCCTGACTTTAATGTTAATCATCTCTTAATGATAATAGTGATGAGTTATCAATGAATAAACCATATAAATATCTTTTTTTGCCAGATAAACATGATTTGCGCTATTACCTTATAAATAAACCTTGTAGAATCTCTCATCTTCCTACGCGTTATATTAATAATATCGATTTCACTCTGTTTTTAAGAAGGTTTTCAATGCATCAGTCTGATGTAGCGGATCGCTCGCTTTTTTCCCTTAGTTGGCCAATATTTATAGATATATTCCTACATCTAGCCACACTATTAATTAATACTTACATGGTAAGCCACGTTTCCACTGCCTACTTAGCAGCCATGGGCGTCGGTAACCAAGTTTTTGATCTTTTCATTACCATCTTTAGCTTTATTAGTGTGGGATGTAGCGTTGTTATTGCCCAATACTTAGGTGCAGGTAAAAAAGAAAAAGCCAGCCAAGCGATTCATATTTCTATCGCTTTTAACTCTTTGCTAGGTATGAGTAGCGCGTTGATCATTCTTTTCTTTGGCTACAAGATTCTACATATTATGAATACGCCTGAGCATTTAGTGCAAGATGGCTACAATTACCTACATATTATTGGTATTTGCCTTATTCCTGAGGCAATTTCAATTATTCTTGCAGCTTGTCTGAGGGTCTATGGTAAGTCTAAAGCGGCGATGTATGTCACATTGATTGCCAATATTGTTACGGTTATTGGTAATATGATTGTGCTTTATGGCTTTTTTGGGTTACCACAATATGGATTAGTCGGCGTTGCTTGGTCTACCGTCGTTGGTCGTATTATTGCAGTTATTTTACTGTGTGGATTGCTGTTCTACGGTTTGCGTATAAAATTCGAAGCCAAACAGCTCGTCGTGTGGTCTAAAAATATGTTAGGGAAAATCCTACATATCGGTTTACCTGCTGCGGGTGAAAACTTGGTTTGGATTTTACATTATATGACTGCATCTGCCTTTATTGGCTTAATGGGTGAAGTTCCTCTTGCTGCACAGACTCTCTATTTTCAACTGTCATTATTTTTAATGCTTTTTGGTATTGCAATTAGTATTGGTAATGAAATATTAGTGGGTCACTTAGTTGGTGCCAAACGCTTTGATGACGCTTTTGCTAGAGGCTGGAAAAGCTTAAAAACGGGAGTAATATTTACCATCGGAGTGGTTATTGTTTATTGGTTTATGCGTGATCCTATTTTGTATTCCATTACAGAAGATCAACGTATTATTGATCAATTAATTCCTCTATTTATTTTGTCGGTCTTTTTAGAGCCAGGACGTACTTTTAATATTGTGATGGTGAATGCCCTACGTGCTGCTGGCGATGCTAAATTTCCTCTTATGACCGCAATTTGTTTTATGTGGGGTGTGGCTATTCCTGTGGGCTATTTCCTGGGTATAAAAATGGAAATGGGCTTAATTGGTATTTGGATTGGTTTCCTTTGTGATGAGTGGCTACGTGGATTAACTAACGCATGGCGTTGGCGCTCTCGTAAATGGCAAGCTAAACGGTTGGATATTTAATATTAAAAAGAGCCTGATAAAATCATTATCAGGCTTTAACAAAAGAGCTCTACTTGAAACATTTAAATAATATCTTCCTTATCATGTTTAGCTAAAACCAAACTAATTATCGCATTTGAAATATCGTTAATTCTTTTTATATTTTCAATTTTTGAATAATTTATATCTTTATGGTAACCATTTAATAGTCTAGAAAAAAATATTAGTCAAATAATAGTTCTTTTTATCTTTTTTAGAAATCAACTCTTTTAATGATATCTCTTTTGTTTCCTGAAATAACTTATCTTTAAATTTAGAGTTATTAACTAATTCTGATAAACTTTCCATTATTTTATTTTTTACACTTAAAAGTTCACAGCTAAAAGATCTTCCTTATCATGTTTAGCTAAAACCAAACTAATTATCGCATTTGAAATATCGTTAATTCTTTTTATATTTTCAATTTTTGAATAATTTATATCTTT
>NZ_MIIZ01000601.1:0-6684 GCF_001743005.1 Shigella sp. FC1967
AAAGACCTTCGAAAAGGCTTTAAAGATACTCAGAAAGAAAACCGTGAGCTAAGGCGCCAACTTGAGGAAATTACAGCCAAGCAAACGCAAGAGCCAGCGGTTAATCATAATGATGAAATACCTCAGAAACCAACACTAGAGTCATGTGATTGGAGTGAAGAGGCATACGAGAAGGCATTAACTGATTGGTATGAGAAAAAAAAGCCGTGCTGATCAGAGTAAAAAAGCCAAGGAGAAAGAGCAGCTCGACTACAAGGAAAAAATCCTTAAGCGACTGGAAGATCATAAGCAACGAGCATCTAAGTTACCTGTAAAAGATTACGCTGAGATGGAAGAGATTGTCACTAATGAAGTTCCAATCATCCATCAGGAAATCTTACTTAGAGCTGCCGATGAAGGTACTGAGCTAATTGCTTATGCACTTGGTAAGAATAAAGAATTGCGCCAGCGGCTTACAGCTGAGAAAGACCCAATACGTGCCGCATTCCTAATTGGTCAGCTTAGCCAAAAAGTTAAGTTAGCACCAAAACCAAAGAAGGCACCTAGACCTGAGCCGGAAGTTAAAGGTGGGGCGGGAAGCGTCACGACTGATGAATTAAACAAACTGTGCCCCGGCGCAATTATTGAATAAACAAGGTGTAAAACATGGCTAATAACTTAGATTCAAACGTAAGTCAGATTGTACTTAAAAAGTTTTTACCGGGCTTCATGTCCGACTTAGTTTTATGTAAGACAGTTGATCGCCAATTACTGGCTGGAGAAATCAACTCAAGCACTGGCGAAAGTGTCAGCTTTAAGCGCCCGCATCAATTCAGCTCTGAGCGTACAGCTGATGGCGACATTACTGGTAAAGCAAAAAATGGCCTTATTTCAGGTAAGGCTACTGGTCGGGTTGGTAATTATATCACTGTCGCTGTTGAGTGGGCGCAAGTTGAAGAAGCGTTAAAGTTAAATCAGCTAGACCAAATCTTAGCGCCAATTCATTCCCGAATGGTCACTGATCTTGAAACTGAATTAGCTCACTTCATGATGAACAATGGTGCATTGTCACTTGGTACGCCAAATTCACCAATTGCTAAGTGGTCAGATGTTGCTCAAACAGCTACGTTCCTGAAAGACATTGGAATTAAAGCTGGCGATAACTACGCAGTAATGGATCCGTGGTCTGCTCAACGTCTTGCTGATGCACAAACTGGCCTACATGCGTCTGACCAATTAGTGCGTACAGCGTGGGAAAATGCACAAATTCCGGGTAACTTTGGCGGTATTAAAGCTCTAATGTCAAATGGCTTAGCATCTCGTGAGCAAGGTGATTTTGGTGGAACACTGACTGTTAAAACAGCTCCAACAGTGGATTACACTGCTATTAAAGATTCCTATCAGTTCACTATCACTCTTACTGGCGCAACAGCAAGCAAGACTGGATTCTTTAAGGCTGGTGATCAGGTTAAATTCACTGCGACACATTGGTTAAATCAGCAAAGCAAGCAAACTCTGTATAACGGTTCTACTGCTATTAGTTTCACCGCCACCGTTCTTGAAGATGCAAACTCTGATGGTACTGGTGATGTCACCGTTAAACTTTCTGGTGTTCCGGTGTATGACGCAGTAAACGAACAGTACAACGCAGTTGATCGCAAAGTAGCGGCAGGTGATGAGGTTGTGGTGATCGGTACTGCTAAGCAGCAAATGAAGCCTAATCTGTTCTTTAATAAAATGTTCTGTGGTTTGGGCACTATCCCACTGCCAAAATTACACAGCATTGATTCAGCAGTGGCCACATATGAAGGTTTCTCTATCCGTGTACACAAATATGCTGATGGTGATGCTAACAAGCAAATGATGCGTTTTGACTTGCTGCCTGCCTATGTGTGCTTTAATCCACACTTTGGCGGTCAATTCTTCGGAAATGTCTAATACCCTCGTTGTTTATTTGGGAGCTTCGGCTCCCTTTTTTATTTGAGGTAAATATGGAACGTAAAAGCGTTTTCGCATGGGCTAACAATGATGCTGGTTATGTACAGGCTGTCATTGTGGCTAGTGATTTTCCTGCGTTTAAGGAACTTGGCTTCGTCTCTTCTGTTGATGAAATCACTAAGCCAGAAGTAAAGAAATCCAAAGCAACTAAGAAGGCAGAAACAAATGACAATGACACTGACTAAAGGTGAAATTGTTCTATTTGCGTTGCGTAAGGCTGGCGTTGCTTCCGATGCGACGCTAACTGATGCTGAGCCTCAATCGGTAGAGGATGGTATTCATGATCTAGAAGATATGATGTCCGAACTACAAATAACATTTGGTGATTTGGGTTATAAGTTTTCACTAGAAGATGAGCAACCAACACCAGATGATGATTCTGGCTTACCTCGCAAATACAAACAAGCTATCGGCTACCAATTGCTGCTAAGAATATTAACTGATTACGGGCTAGATCCAACACCAAGACAAGAGGCATCAGCATCTTCTTCTTATGATGCATTATTACTTGATACGCTTAAGGTTCCATCTATTGATAGGCGTGGGGATATGCCAGTTGGTCAAGGTAATAAATACACAGCTTTAGGCGTAGATAACTATTACGTCGAAAGGGGGTTCAATGCCACAGATAAAGATTCCACTGGCTAGAGGTTTGCGAAAAGACCCACACACAGCAGATTATATTGATGGTCTTCCAGTCAATATGTTGGCCACACCGAAAGAGGTATTGAATTCGTCCGGTTATTTGCGTTCGTTCCCTGCATTAGAAAAGCGTCATAGTGTCGATGGTGTATCTCGTGGTGTTCAGTACAACACGAAAAACAACACAGTCTATCGAGTGTGTGGTAACAAGCTTTATTGTGGACAGAATGCCATTGCTGACATTCAAGATAAAGACAGGGTGACTATGGCGCACTCTGGTTACAGTCAAGCAGTAGCGTCAGGCGGTAAGTTAAAACTCTATCGCTATGACGGTGAGATTAAAGAGTTATCTAACTGGCCAGAGGAAGAGGTAATTACTGAGGGCTATAAGCGTGACGTTAAAAAATGGACTCACAAAGAAGGTAATGATGATTTTGTGCCACTCACAAAGGATGATCTGGATGGGTTCTTAACGTTAAAAATCACGCCTAAAACTTCTGATGGTAAAACCGGTAATGAGATGCTTATCACTGAGCAAATGGTAGGCGTTAAATTATCCCAACAGGAAGATGATGAGAAACCTTATCTTACCGACGTTATAGTCGAAGGCATTAAGCGTGCAGGCGGTAAAATTACAGTCACGTATAAAATGAACCTTGCTAAATCTAGCGAACAAACAGCCAAAGACGTTACTGAATTTGTAATGACGCAAGAAGTGTTAGAGGTAGTTGAAAGATACCCTCAATACGAATTAGGTGATGTTGTCGATGTTGCTCGTAACCGAGGGCGCTACATCTGGTTGCAGAAAGGCGGTGAAAGGTTTGGCGTTACTGACTTAGAGGATGAGTCAAAACCTGATCGCTATCGTCCGTTCTACACTGCTGAATCACAGCCTGACGGCATTATTGCTATCGATTCTTGGCGCGACATGGTGCTTTGCTTTGGTTCGTCAACCATTGAATATTTTACCATTACCGGTTCAACGAGTGCGTCACAAGTAATATATGCGCCACAGCCATCTTATATGGTTCAGATGGGTATTGCTGGTCGTGATGCTAAGTGTAAGTTCGGAGAATCATTTGCATTCATCAGTAACCCAGCAAGCGGAGCGCCGTCTGTCTATATTCTCGGCTCTGGTTCTGCTAGTCAAATATCTACCGCAAGCATTGATAAGATCATCCGTAGTTATACTTCAGACGAGTTGTCACTGGCAGTTCTTGAGAATATTCGTTTTGATGGTCATGAGTTACTCATTGTTCACTTACAGCGCCATACACTTTGCTTTGACGCAGCAGGAAGCCAGCAATACCCGCAGTGGTGCATTCTAAAGTCTGGACTGTATGACGAAACCTATCGTGCAATTGATTTTATGTATGAAGGTAATCAGATCACTGTTGCAGATAAGAGCGATGGTGTTGTTGGAAATCTTGCCTTCAATAAATCATCTCAGTACGACAAGCAAGTAGAGCACATCCTCTATACGCCGATGGCTAAAGCCGATAATGCAAGGGTGTTCGATTTAGAGCTTGAGGCATCAACAGGCGTTGCTCAGATTGCAGATAAGTTATTTCTCTCTGCAACGACTGATGGCATTAACTTTGGTCGTGAGCAAATGATTGAACAAAACTCACCTTTCCAATATGACCGACGTGTTTTATGGCGACGAGTTGGAAGAGTGAGAAAGAACATAGGGTTTAAAGTTCGCGTTATTACTAAGTCGCCTGTAACACTTAGCGATCTATCGATGAGGGTTGAATGATGGCAAGTGAAGATCTTTCTAAACCCATAGAAATTCAATCCTCTTACATTGTTCCAGATATCCTACCGACTAACTTTAGCGAAACATATCGACGAATAGTGCTTAGCGGTGCTGATGATATGGCGAAGGTGGCTGGTCGTGCAAATGAGGCTGGCGCTGAAGCTTTCGATGCTCAAAAGAGGAATGATGAGCAAGATGTTGTTCTTGCAGATCATGAGGAAAGGCTTGGTGATGCCGAACAGACAATTGTTGAGCATGGTATTAAGTTAGCTAATCATGAAGAGCGAATCACAAAAACAGAAGAGGATTTATCTAAGTTAGAGGTAAGAGTCCTTAACGTTGAGCAGGACGTTGATGGGCTGAAAATAAAGATACAAGACCTCGATGGTCAAATATCTGAAATCAGAGTTGACTACGTTTCTCTCAGTAAAACAGAAAAACAGAAGCTTTTATCTCCTATAGATGTTTCAACATCCTACTCAGTAAACGGAACTAAAGTTGTCGGCACGCGTGTTACTGGTTTCACTTCAGCAACAGGTACAGCACTTAAGAGCTCGTTTAATGCTAACCAATCCTACTCATTCAGCGCTGACTACACACGGTCAGAAATGCAAACTTTAGCAAGTGGGTTAGTCGAGGCAAGGCAACGTATCAAGGCGCTTGAAGACTCCTTGCGTTCACACGGATTAATAGATTAATGGAAATTAAAATTATTGATAACCCCGTTCGACTATCTGAGTTTTTAAATGATAAGTCGAACACGGGAAATATCGTTGATAGCAATGATCAGTATTTCATTAAACCTGATGCACTTTACTTGGGTATTTATGAGGGAGTTCTATTGGTTGGTGTTTTCGAGGTGCGTAATTTTTGGCATACAGTTGTTGAGTGTCACGCCATCTTTGATGCTGGATTCCGTGGAAAGTATGCCTTTGAAGCACACAAATTATTCTGCAAGTGGTTACTGGAAAATAGTCAATTCACTAACTCAGTGACTATGGTTCCTGATACCACAAAATATGGTCGCGTTATTATAAAAATGCTTGGCGCTACTCGTGTCGGACATTTAGACGATGCATATATCAGTAACGGCAGGCCAGTAAGTGTCACCATCTATCAACTAAAACGCGAACAGTACGAGGAGTTATTAAAATGCTGATTATTTCAGAGAAATTCAGAAACTCACTACTACCAATGCATGGATATATGAAGGGTGGCGGTGATGGTGGTGCAGGCGCTCAAGCTGATGCGACTCGTGAAGCCACGGCGTTACAGCGTGAAATGTGGCAGACAAACATGCAAAACCTTGCGCCGTTTACTCCACTCGCCCAACAGTATATTGGTCAGTTGCAAAACTTATCTTCTTTAGAAGGTCAAGGACAAGCATTAAACCAATACTACAACTCTCAAGCATTTAACGATTTATCAAATCAAGCACGTTATCAGCAATTAGCTGGAGCGGAAGCTACTGGTGGGTTAGGTTCGACAGCAACAAGCAATCAGCTTGCATCTATTGCCCCTACACTTGGACAAGGCTGGCTGGCTGACCAAATGAATAACTACCAGAACTTAGCCAACGTTGGTCTCGGTGCTTTGCAAGGTCAGGCTAGTGCTGGTCAGAACTACGCAAACAACATGGGGCAATTACTACAACAAAATGCAAATGCTCAAGCGGCTATGGCTAATCGGCCGTCACAATTTCAGCAAGGGGTCACGGGTGGTTTAGGTGGTGCAATGGCTGGGGCATCTATTGGTGGTCCATGGGGCGCTGCAATTGGTGGCGGACTTGGATTGCTTGGGGGGTTATTCTAATGGCAACTTGGCAGCCTAGTAATGGAGCTGGTTTTTTAGGCTCTATTGGCTTAAATAATTCAAATGCACCGCAAGCAAGTGATGCTAACTTCGTAGTTGATTCTATCAATAGAAGTAATGAGATAGCTCGGTCTGGTGGTAACAATATTCTATTGCAAGGCTTGCAAGGTCTGAAGGGAATTAAAGACACTATCGGAGAATATCAAGCTCAAGAAAGACTTGGTGAATTCCAAAAAGCATGGGGTGAGGCGTACGCGAATAGTGATCGCGATGGCATGCGACAATTACTGGCGACTTATCCTGAATACGCTCAAGCTATCACTGGCGGTATGCAGGGTGTTTCTGCTGATGTTCGCGAATCCTTGGGTAACCTATCATCTGGCTATCGCAATGCGGTACTGAATGGTAATGCTACTGACTATGTTAGACAGAATGCAGATACCTTTCGTCGCCTTGGTATTGACCCAATGGAGGCCGTTTCTATTGCAGAAAAA
>NZ_MIIZ01000602.1:0-6593 GCF_001743005.1 Shigella sp. FC1967
AATATTGTCAGTTAAAAGTAACGCAACACCTACCGACATATCATCAAGGCGTCCTGCTGCGTTTAAACGTGGCCCTAAAGAGAAACCTAAATCACTACTTGGTGCTTGTGCTGTTCTTTCTGTTAATCGCGTTAACTCACCCGTTTTTGCATGACATAACATCACACTGTTATCACAAATGAAGGTGAGATATTGCCCGTTACTATTCCATGTAAAGGCTGACTGAATATCCCAATCCTGCGAAGTGACTTGCTTTATCTCTTTCGTACTTGGCGATACGGTATATAACTGCACAATACCGTTATCATCTTTCATTAAAAAGGCGATTGCATCACCTTGTGGTGAACTTCTTAACCAGTGACGAGGCTGATTTAAAACACCCGCATATTTCCTATTTGTTGTATTTGTTAGACGAACTTGATGAATACCTTTAGCCACTGCGGGCATTGTTGTGTCGGTTCCTGCCAGTGGCTTATCTCCTTCAATGCTGAAATCCTGATTATCATCTGGTAAATCCACTAGAAAAATATCAGAAACCTTATCGCCACTTTCACTCACAGTATCGCCGATAAATGCAATCGCCCAACGTTGTTGTGAACCATCAGCCTTTGTATAACCTTGAGTACCAATCCAACACTCTTCATAAGCTTTATTAATTTCATCGCTCCCCTTTTGTGGATGCGCGACGGTTTGGCTGATTACAGTGCAAAAATATTCACCGTCATATTCACGTGGGTGTTTTTTAGCAACGCTAACCGCTTTCAGCGGCACAGCAACAGCGACATTACGTTGATCATATTCGCTGCCAAGTTCATGCATGATATGGTCATTGTAAGTAAAACTTAAACGTGTGCCATCAGGACTAAATACATGAACATGTGTACCGCCACGTAATGCACCAGCTTGATAAGGGGATGTCAATGAACAAGCATCAATATTAAATACCCGATTGTTTTCTGACTCATCAACAATCACACCTCGACGATGATGAAAGTCATAATGCCATTCACTATCTGGATTTTCTGGTCCATGAATAAAAGCATAACGTACGGGCTCTGTTGGGCTTACTGTCACAACCCCTGCATGTGCTCCTTGTGTTGCGGTGTAAATGATCTGTTGCTGTTTTGTTTTCGCATGAATTTTTTCTATGGTTAGACCTGTAAAAGATCCGCCATTGGGACGTACATCATAGACTAACCACTGGCTATCTGGTGTCCAAACATTTATATTGGTTAGCTGATGATGACGGCTATCAAACGTAATCTGGTGTTCCTGAAAAGACATATTTATCCTTATCGGGAAATAAATTTCCACATTATAAAAACTAATTAATTTTACCTGGCACTAAAAAAATTCAGTCGAGACTTTTTCGCAAGGTAATTATTCTACCCTCACTAAATAGTCAAAAAATTAGAAAATCATGTTACTTAGTGTTCTCTATATTATTGGTATTACTGCCGAAGCCATGACTGGCGCACTTGCTGCTGGTCGCCGTAAAATGGATGTTTTTGGCGTTATTATTATCGCCTCTGCAACGGCCATCGGTGGTGGCTCTGTCAGAGACATTTTACTCGGCCATTACCCACTGGGTTGGGTAAAACACCCAGAATATATTGTCACTGTTGCATGTGCTGCTGTGATCACCATGTGGGTTGCTCCTATGATGAAACACTTACAGCGACTCTTCCTTATCTTAGATGCCATCGGTCTAATGGTTTTCTCTATTATCGGCGCACAGATCGCACTCGATATGGAGTATGGTCCAATTATTGCTGCTATTGCCGCGGTGATTACAGGTGCTTTTGGTGGTGTATTAAGAGATATGCTTTGTAATACCATTCCTCTGGTTTTCCAAAAAGAAATTTATGCCGGTATCGCTTTTGGTGCTGCGTGGCTTTATATGGGATTACTATTTTATACACCGTTACCAAGAGATGTCATTATCATCATTACCCTCATTGCGGGGTTAACCGCTCGACTTCTCGCTATTCGTTATAAATTGGGCTTACCTGTCTTTAATTATGAGAATCAAGATTAACGAATCGCTATTTTAACGGTAGCGGTTCTTTTTGATTCTGTGGGGTATCTCAAAATATAATCTCTTTTCACTATTGTGATAAAAGGTAATTCCTATCACTGAATCTTTAATTGTATGTTAATATTGACATCGTTTAATTTTTTCTCTTGTTTCTATATTAAGAAAAATAGAATGTAATAAGAAAAAAAATGGTCCCGTATTAAAACATGGGCACCGTATGTCATTCGTTGTATGTGTATACTATATAGGGGATTGTCCCTAAATATGTATTTATACTTAATTCTCCAGTCAAATTCAGAAAGTCATCATGATCCAAGGAACACTTTATATTGTTTCCGCTCCAAGCGGTGCGGGTAAATCAAGTCTTATTCAAGCGTTGTTAAAAACACAACCTTTATATGACACACAGGTTTCTGTCTCTCATACAACCCGCCCAATGCGACCGGGAGAGAACCATGGTGAACATTACTTCTTTGTTACTGAAGAAGAATTTAAAAGCATGATAGACAGCGGGGATTTCCTCGAACATGCTTGTGTTTTTGGTAATTATTACGGCACTTCAGGTAAAATTATCAAAGAGATATTAGCCAGTGGTGTGGATGTCTTTTTAGATATCGACTGGCAAGGCGCACAGCAAGTGCGTAAAGCAATGCCTGAAGCTCGCAGTATTTTTATTCTGCCACCGTCAAAAGAAGAGCTTTACCGCCGTCTTCGTGGACGTGGACAAGATAGCGAAGAAGTGATTACAAAACGTATGTCACAAGCTGTATCGGAAATGGAACATTTTAATGAGTATGATTATTTGCTGATTAATGATGATTTCAATACTGCGCTTGCTGATTTACAATCAATTATTCGTTCAGAAAAATTACGCCTTGATCGTCAAACGCTACGACATGGTGATTTAATCAGCAAATTATTGGCAGACTGAGTTAACTTTCAGTATTATGCCCAGTCATTTCGTTAATGGTGGAGTAACACAAATATGGCACGCGTAACCGTTCAAGACGCTGTAGAAAAAATTGGTAACCGTTTTGACCTCGTTCTGGTCGCAGCACGTCGTGCGCGTCAGTTACAAGTCGGCGCTAAAGATCCTTTAGTGCCAGAAGAAAATGATAAAATGACTGTTGTCGCGCTACGTGAAATCGAAGAAGGCCTGATTAACGGTAAAATTCTTGATGCTCGTGAACGTCAAGAGCAGCAAGAGCAAGAAGCAGCAGAATTACAAGCTGTTTCAGCGATTGCGGAAGGTCGTCGTTAATCGTTTTATAAAATAGGGGTAGGTCTGCCTTGTACCTGTTTGAAAGCCTGAATCAAATCGTTCAAAAATATTTGCCATCGGAGCAAGTTGAACAACTTAAAAAAGCCTTTATCGTCGCCCGAAATGCTCACGAGGGGCAGACTCGTTCAAGTGGTGAGCCTTATATTACTCACCCTGTTGCGGTTGCGTGTATTCTTGCAGATATGCGATTAGATCACCAAACGCTCATGGCGGCGCTGTTGCATGATGTTATCGAAGATACACCTGCAACCTTCCAAGATATCGAAAACCTCTTTGGTAGTACGGTAGCCGATCTTGTTGAAGGTGTCTCTAAGCTTGATAAATTGAAATTTAGAGACAAAAAAGAGGCTCAGGCTGAAAACTTTCGTAAGATGATTATGGCGATGGTAAAAGATATCCGCGTCATTTTGATCAAACTGGCAGACCGAACTCACAATATGCGCACGCTGGGATCATTACGCCCAGATAAACGTCGCCGTATTGCTCGTGAAACACTCGAAATTTACAGTCCTCTTGCACACCGTTTGGGTATACACCATATCAAAACAGAGCTTGAGGAGCTGGGTTTCGAGGCGCTACATCCTAATCGCTACCGTGTAATCAAAGAAGTCGTGAAAGCCGCTCGAGGCAACCGTAAAGAGATGATTAATAAAATCCTCTCTGAAATTGAAGGTCGCCTGACAGAAGCCCATATTGAATGCAAAGTTAACGGTCGCGAAAAACACCTGTACTCTATCTATCGGAAAATGTTGTTAAAAGAGCAACGTTTTCACTCGATCATGGATATTTACGCCTTTCGCGTTATCGTGAAAGAAGTCGATACCTGTTATCGCGTTTTAGGTCAAATGCACAGTCTTTACAAACCACGTCCCGGTCGAGTAAAAGACTATATTGCCATCCCCAAAGCCAACGGCTATCAATCTCTTCATACCTCACTAATTGGCCCTCACGGAGTGCCTGTTGAAGTGCAAATTCGTACTGAAGATATGGATCAAATGGCAGAAATGGGGGTTGCGGCACATTGGGCTTATAAAGAGCAAGGTGAACAACCAGGCACCACGGCACAAGTTAGAGCTCAACGATGGATGCAAAGTTTACTTGAATTGCAACAAAGTGCGGGTAGCTCATTTGAATTTATTGAGAACGTAAAATCAGACCTCTTTCCTGATGAAATCTACGTTTTCACACCAGAAGGTCGCATAGTTGAATTACCCACTGGTGCGACACCTGTCGATTTTGCTTATGCTGTACACACAGATATCGGTCATGCTTGTGTGGGTGCAAGAGTTGATAGACAACCCTACCCTCTTTCACAATCACTACGCACCGGACAAACAGTTGAAATTATTACCGCGCCAGGCGCAAGACCCAATGCAGCTTGGCTAAACTTTGTCGTCAGTTCAAGAGCACGTTCTAAAATTCGACAACTACTGAAAAATCTAAAACGTGAAGACTCTATTAATTTAGGTCGTCGTTTACTCAATCACGCATTAGGCGAGCACAAGCTTGCTGATATTTCAGCTGAAAATATTGAGCGCGAATTGAAGCGTATGAAGCTTCATTCAATCGACGACTTAATGGCTGAAATTGGTTTAGGTAATACAATGAGTGTTGTTGTTGCGCGTAACTTATTGATTGATAGTCAAAATCAAGATGAAAACGCACAAACAGAAACACCCCATGATGAAACCCCTAAACTCCCAATTAAAGGTGCTGATGGCGTATTGATTTCCTTCGCTAAATGCTGTCGCCCTATTCCGGGTGATCCTATCGTTGCACATATTAGTCCAGGTAAAGGTTTGGTTATCCACCATGAATCTTGTCGTAATATTCGTGGTTACCAAAAAGAGCCTGAAAAATTCATGCCTGTCGAGTGGGATAAAGAGATCAATAGCGATTTCATTACTGAAATTAAAGTCGATATGATTAACCACCAGGGCGCTTTAGCAAACTTAACCGCAGCTATTAATGATGCAAACTCAAGTATTCAAAGTATGAATACAGAAGAGAAAGATGGTCGTGTGTATTGTGCTTTTATTCGCTTAACGGCGAAAGACAGAATTCAATTAGCCAATATCATGCGTAAACTTCGCATCATGCCTGACGTTCTGCGCGTTAGCCGTAATAAAAACTAGTCATGAATTCAATTCGATATGCCCGCATCTGCCAAATGATGGCGATGCGGCAGCCTGATCTTACTGTTTGCCTTGAAGAAGTACATAAATCTCATAATGTTGCTGCTGTTATAAGAACGGCTGATGCTGTGGGGATCCCTAAAATTCATGCGATTTGGCCTGAAGAAAAAATGCGGATGTTAGTTTCCCCTGCGGCAGGGAGTAACAGTTGGGTCAATGTAGAAACACATCCTACTATTACAGATGCGGTGAGTGCCTTTCGTGTCCAAGGTATGCAAGTTCTTGCGACTCACCTCTCAGATAAAGCGGTTGATTTTCGTGAGATTGATTACACACACCCGACTTGTATTATTATGGGACAAGAAAAAACAGGGATCTCACAAGATGCTATCGCCCTTGCAGATCAAGATATTATTGTGCCGATGATGGGAATGGTACAATCCCTAAATGTTTCTGTCGCCAGTGCACTCATTTTATATGAAGCACAACGCCAACGTCAGGCTGCGGGTATGTATAATCGAACAGAGAGCATCTTAACGGAAGAAGAACAACAAATTCTTCTCTTTGAAGGTGGATACCCTGTATTGGCAGAAGTTTCTCGTCGAAAAGGACTGCCTCGCCCTTATATTAATGGCAACGGCGAAATTGAAGCACCTGAGTCATGGTGGGCAGAAATGCAAATGACGCAAAAACAACTTAGGAAATTAAAAAAGACGGAGTATTGATCCCATGAAAGGAAAACTGCTTGATGCAATCCCCTTAACCACTCTTCACGGCGTAGGTGCAAGTCAGGCAGACAAACTGGCAAAAATAGGGCTTGTGACTATTGAGGATTTGTTACTCCACCTTCCTTTGCGTTATGAAGATCAAACGCATCTCTATGCTATCAGCGATCTCCTTCCCGGTATTCCTGCCACTGTCTCTGGTGAAATATTAAGAACTGAAGTCAGTTTTGGCAGACGTAAAATGATGACCTGCCAAATTTCGGATGGCTCTGGCATTTTAACACTTCGCTTTTTTTAATTTTACAGCAGCAATGAAAAATAACCTTGCTCAAGGTAAACAAGTCACTGCTTATGGTGAAGTGAAACGAGGAAGTCGGGGCCCAGAAATTATTCATCCTGAATACAAAATCAAA
>NZ_MIIZ01000603.1:0-6565 GCF_001743005.1 Shigella sp. FC1967
GCCACTTCTAAATATAATGATAAGGTTATTTATTTTAGCGCTAGCCTAGGAATAATGGGGAGCGTTGTTAATGGTAACTATATGATTTATTTAGATCCTAAAGATTTCTCTATAGATGAACTCTATGATCTTGCCAGTAACTATCATTTTTATAAAAGCAATTATCAGTTTAATAGTGATGAGGAAATGATTAAAAATCAGATACCTGATTATCAAAATAGATTTTTTTATTATTGGTCAATTTAATGCTAATGGAGAGAGGGTAAATTTATCCAATAAAGATGAATTATTAGAAAAATATCCCTTACCTCAACCTGTTTTTGTCAAAATTAACTATTATTCGAAACATTTAGAACCATCAGAAACATTAAAAACAATCGCATTAGTGCCACTCCAAGCGATGAGTCTTATTTTGATAGCACCGCTTTATATTTTTATTTATTAAAGCTACCTGCCCTTCCCTCGTAGGGACTTATGTCTCTACTGAAATACAGGCACCACCCTTTTATATTCAAAAAACAAAAGATGACACTTAGGATTACCTCTTTTTTTGGTGTTAGGCACAGAAAGTCATATCAAACAAGACACACCTATGCTTGTTGGATGTTATCTGCTGGAGCAAATCCTGCATTCATTGCAACACAGATGGGGCACTCATCATCAAAGATGGTACACGATGTTTATGGTTCTTGGACGCCTGAGAACGATCAAGACCAAATATCGCTATTAAACCAAAAATTGAATGATTCAGTCCCCTATGTGTCCCCATCGAGTCATAATAAAGATAACATTCGATTTATATCAAATAGTTAACCCTATCACACCTGCATACTCATAATTTCTTGATAAGCAGCAACGAGCTTATTACGCACTTGTACCCCCATTTGTAATGAGATACTGGATTTTTGCATATCCACCATCACATCATTTAATTCAACACCGGGTGTACCTAAGGTAAACGCTTGAACTTTGTTGGTTGCATTCACTCGAGTTTCATTAATTTTACCCACGGCTTGAACAAGCTGAGTGGCAAACCCTGCCTGTACTGGCTGGGGTTTCGCAATATTGGATGCTTGTAAAGTCTGGATTTGCATTTTATCCAGAACACTTTCAATAGCTGGAATTGACATATAAACCTCTGCGTTAATCATCTAATTCAATTATTGAATCAATGTCATAGTAAGGAAGTGAACCAACACGCTTACCGAGTTATACCCTAACACAGGGGCTTCATTCCAAAGCGAGTAATTAACGCAAAAGTTAAGGGCTAATTACGCCATTAAATGAAACGCAAAAGGCCAATAATGAGACACCTGAGAGTAGGTTTATTTATTTGCGTAAGGGGAGTCTGTTTTGTTACGCCACGCTTTTAGTATTCATCCCGAACTACAAGGCAAGGATTGTCTATGAATGCCGAAAAAACCGACGTTGTGAACCAGAATAAGGGTTTTAACGCCATTATTAACCGGATAAAAGCCGATCCGAAAATTCCGCTCATTATTGCGGGTTCAGCGGCTATTGCCATTTTTGTTGCTGCATTTTTATGGTTACAAAGCCCTGATTATAAGGTGCTTTATAGTAATCTTAGCGATAAAGACGGTGGCGAAATTGTCACACAGTTAACACAGATGAATGTACCTTATCGCTTGTCACAAAATGGCGCGGCGATTATGGTGCCTGACAATCAGGTTCATGAATTACGCCTGAAACTCGCGCAAGCGGGGCTTCCTAAAGGCGGTGCTGCCGGTTTTGAACTGTTAGATAAAGAAAAGTTCGGGATCAGCCAATTTAGTGAACAAATTAACTATCAACGTGCACTTGAGGGTGAGCTTGCTCGCACTATCGAGACATTAGGTCCTGTACAAAATGCTCGAGTTCATTTAGCACTACCAAAACCATCTCTTTTTGTTCGTGAACAGAAATCCCCTTCTGCATCCGTTACGGTGGGTCTTTTACAGGGTAGAACACTGGATGAAGGTCAAATTAATGCCATCGTGCATATCGTTGCGAGCAGTGTTGCTGGTATGCCTGACAGCAGTGTGACCATCGTTGACCAAAGCGGTAAATTATTGACACAACCTGATACGTTAGGTCGTGACCTTAATTCTATCCAACTGAAATATGTTCAAGAGCTAGAGAGCCGTTATCAGCAACGTATTGAAACGTTATTAGGCCCAATTGTGGGTCGTGGAAACGTTCATGCACAGGTAACTGCTCAAATTGATTTCTCTCATACAGAAGAGACAGCAGAAGAGTACAAACCAAATCAGCCACCCAATCAAGCTGCTGTACGTTCAAAACAGTTGAGCCAAAGTGAGCAAAATGGTGGCATGTTAGCGGGTGGTGTTCCTGGGGCATTATCTAATCAACCTGTTGCTCCCCCACAAGCGCCTATTGAAACATCAAAAGCGCAAGAAGGTGAGAAAACAGATGACGCCAATGCAACTGGAACAAATCGCACATTAACGCGCAATCCAAACAGCAATAGCCGTTTAGATGAAACAACTAACTATGAAGTTGATCGCCGAATTCGTCATATCAAGCGTCCAGTAGGTAATATCGAGCGTCTTTCTGTCGCTGTTATTGTGAACTACAAAACCGTTGAAGATAAGAAAGAAGCCGCAGAAGGCGAAGAGCCTGTTGTTGAAACTAAACTTGTTCCGCTAACTGATGAGCAAATTCAGCAAATTGAAGGGCTTGTTCGTGAAGCGATGGGCTATTCTCAAGAACGTGGTGACTCTTTAAGTGTCGTGAACTCTCAGTTCAACGATATTGAAGAGAAAGTAATCACTGTTCCTGTATGGGAAAACCCAGAAATTCTTGCGAAAGCATTAGATTTAGGTCGCTGGTTATTACTTGTCATCATCGCATGGATCTTATGGCGCAAACTGGTGAAACCACAGCTTGAAAAACGCCGTGAAGCTGAGATTGCGGCACAGAAAGCCGTGCTGAAAACGCAGCTACAAGTTAAAGATGATGTAGATGAAGCCGAATTAGATGACGAAGCACGACGTAAACAAGCACGTCAACGTGTCAGTGCCGAATTGCAGAGCCAACGTATCCGTGAAATGGCAGAGAAAGATCCTCGTGTCGTTGCAATGGTTATTCGTCAATGGATGAGTAAAGAACAATGAGTAATAACTTAACTGGAACCGAAAAAAGCGCCGTTATGTTACTAACACTCGGTGAAGACCGAGCGGCGGAAGTATTTAAACATCTAAGCACACGTGAAGTTCAACAGCTAAGTATTGCGATGTCTTCAATGCGTCAGATCTCAAATCAGCAATTGATTGATGTGATGGCAAGCTTTGAAGAAGATGCCGTCCAATACGCAGCATTGAACGTCAATGCGAACGATTATTTACGCTCTGTTCTTGTTAAAGCTTTAGGTGAAGAACGTGCGAATAATCTTTTAGATGAGATCTCTGAAACTCGTGAAACCACAACGGGTATCGAAACACTTAACTTTATGGAGCCACAAATGGCTGCCGATATTATCCGCGACGAACATCCGCAGATTATCGCAACCATCTTAGTTCACCTGAAACGGGGTCAAGCTGCAGATATTTTGGCACTGTTTGATGAGAAATTACGTAATGATGTGATGTTACGTATCGCAACATTTGGTGGTGTTCAACCGTCAGCATTAGCAGAGTTAACTGAAGTACTGAATAACCTGCTTGATGGTCAAAACCTCAAACGCAGTAAAATGGGTGGTGTTCGTACTGCGGCTGAAATCATCAACTTGATGAAGAGCCAGCAAGAAGAGAATGTTATTACTGCGGTTCGCGATTACGACGGCGAATTGGCACAAAAAATTATCGACGAAATGTTCCTGTTCGAAAACCTTATCGATATCGACAACCGTTCTATCCAGCGCATTCTACAGGAAGTGGAATCCGAGTCCTTGGTTGTGGCATTGAAAGGATGCGATCAAGAGCTACGCGATCACTTCCTCAACAATATGTCGCAACGTGCTGCTGAAATCATGCGTGATGACTTGAGTTCTCGCGGCCCTGTTCGAATGTCTCAAGTGGAAGCAGAGCAGAAAGCAATTCTGCTTGTGGTACGCAAATTAGCAGAGACTGGAGAGGTTGTTCTTCATGGAGGAGACGATACCTATGTCTGATAAACATACTGATACTAACTGGAAGCCTTGGGTTCCCAAAGAACTCACAGATTGGGCATTAACGGTCGAGGAAACGACAGAAGACGAAAAGGAAGTCGAAAAACAGGAAAAAGAAGTTGTTCAGCAACAGAAAGTTCTTGAGCAAATTAATATGCTTGATGACATGAAAGACAAGGCCCAGAAATTGGGCCACGCTGAAGGCTTTGAGGCAGGGAAAAACCAGGGTTATCAGGAAGGCTATCAGGCTGGATTACAATCAGGTATTGAAGAAGGCATTCGCCAAGGAATTGCTCAACAATCGCCATTAATTAATGAATGGCAAGGATTGTTGGCTGAGTTTAAGCACTCTTTAAATGGGTTAGACAGTGTTATTGCTTCACGTTTAATGCAAATCGCGCTCACAGCAGCAAAAGAAGTTCTGGGTCAGCCTGCGGTGTGTGATGGTTCTGCATTACTGACGCAAATCACCTTAATGTTGCAACAAGAACAAATGTTCTCAAACAACCCACAGTTAAGAGTTAACCCAACACATATTCCACAAATTGAAAAAGAGCTGGGTGACTCACTTTCTGCTCATGGTTGGAAAGTGGTTGCCGATAACAGTATTCATGTTGGTGGATGTCGTGTTGTAACAAATGATGGCGATCTTGATGCCACGATTGCAACTCGTTGGCATGAACTTTGCCGTCTTGCTGCTCCGGAGGCGTTGTAATGACAGCAAGATTGGGGCGTTGGTTAGAAAAACTCAGTGATGCAGAAGCGCGTTTAAATAAAATTCCGCGTGTGCGTCAATATGGACGTTTAACCAGAGCAACAGGTTTAGTCATGGAAGCTAAGGGGCTTGTTATGCCTCTTGGTTCTACGTGTTTAATAGAACGTACCATTGGTAAAACTGTTGAAGAAGTTGAAAGTGAAGTCGTTGGTTTCAATGGCAGTCAAATGTTGTTAATGCCTTTACAGGAAGTCGAGGGATTAACACCAGGTGCTCGTGTTTATGCACAGGCGACTCCAGGTGGGGAAAATGAAGGTCGTCAGTTGCCGCTTGGCGATGCGCTATTAGGGCGCGTGTTAGATGGCTCTGGTTATCCTTTAGATGGTTTACCACCACCCGATGCAGATTATCGTGCGCCACTGATCACACCTCCTATCAACCCACTACAACGCACCCCAATTACCGATGTACTGGATGTGGGTGTGCGTGCAATCAACGCACTGTTAACCGTAGGGCGTGGTCAGCGAATGGGGCTTTTTGCAGGCTCTGGTGTCGGTAAAAGTGTGTTATTAGGCATGATGGCACGTTTTACTCAAGCTGATGTCATTGTGGTTGGATTAATTGGTGAACGTGGACGTGAAGTTAAAGACTTTATCGAAAATATTCTCGGTACTGAAGGTTTAGCACGCTCAGTCGTTGTTGCAGCACCTGCTGACGTATCCCCCCTTCTTCGAATGCAAGGCGCTTCTTATGCAACACGTATTGCTGAAGATTTTCGTGATCGCGGAAAACATGTCTTACTGATTATGGATTCACTCACACGTTACAGTATGGCGCAACGCGAAATTGCCCTTGCTGTCGGCGAACCGCCTGCAACCAAAGGCTATCCACCTTCTGTATTCGCGAAATTACCCGCACTGGTCGAACGTGCAGGAAATGGCGTTGATGGTGGCGGTTCTATCACGGCTTTCTATACTGTTTTAACAGAAGGTGATGATCAGCAAGATCCCATTGCTGACTCTGCGCGTGCGATTTTAGATGGTCACATTGTGCTTTCGCGTTCTCTTGCAGAATCGGGGCACTACCCTGCTATCGATATCGAAGCCTCAATTAGCCGTGCAATGACATCACTGATTGATAAAACACATTATCGTCGCGTACAAGTGTTTAAACAGCTTTTGTCTAGTTATCAACGTAACCGAGATCTCATTAACGTAGGTGCTTATGCCGCGGGTAGTGATCCTATGCTTGATAAAGCCATTGCGCTTTATCCATCCCTCGCGAAGTTCTTACAACAAGATATCCAAGAGCAATGCAGTTATCAAAGTGCATGTGAGCAACTTAATCAACTGATCACAGTGAACTAATTCTGAACATAATCAGAGAAAGTAAAGAGGGTTCCAATGCGGGAGCAGTCACCTTTAGTGACACTGAGAGAACTGGCACAGACAGCGGCTGAACAAGCCGCTATTCAACTGGCTCAGGTCCGGCAGAGTCATCAACAAATGGAACAGCAACTCAATATGTTGATTGGGTATCAGGATGAATACCGTGTACGTCTAAATGAAACGTTGAATTTAGGGGGGATGTCGTCAGCATCGTGGCAAAACTACCAACAATTCCTCAAAACGCTCGAATTGACTATCGAACAACATAAACAACAACTTCAACATTGGCAGGCGCAGCTTGATCTTGCAACTGAACAATGGAGAGAAAAACAGCAA
>NZ_MIIZ01000604.1:0-6555 GCF_001743005.1 Shigella sp. FC1967
TTTTTCACGGTCATAATCTGAAGTTGCATCTTCGATTTGTTGACGAATTTGAGATACACGACCACTGATTGCGTCTTGATCACCTAAACCATCAATAATCGTTGTTGTATCTTTGTTGATAACAACGCGTTTTGCTTGACCTAAGTCTTCTAATGTCGCTTTTTCTAACTCCATGCCGATTTCTTCAGAAATCACAGCACCGTTAGTTAATGTTGCGATATCTTGCAGCATTGCTTTACGACGATCACCAAAGCCAGGTGCTTTAACAGCAGCCACTTTAACGATACCACGCATGTTGTTCACAACTAATGTTGCCAGTGCTTCACCTTCAACATCTTCTGCAATGATAAGCAGAGGTTTGTTAGCTTTAGCAACACCTTCTAAGACAGGCAGTAATTCACGGATGTTAGAAACTTTTTTGTCAACTAACAGAATGAATGGGTTTTCTAATTCTGCTGTGCCCGTTTCAGGTTTGTTGATGAAGTAAGGAGACAGATAACCGCGGTCAAACTGCATACCTTCAACAACATCTAGCTCATCTTCTAAGCCAGTACCTTCTTCAACGGTGATAACACCTTCTTTACCTACTTTATCCATCGCTTGTGCGATCAGTGTACCGACGGTTTCATCAGAGTTAGCAGAAATTGTACCAACTTGAGCAATCGCCTTAGTATCTGAACATGGAACAGACAGTTTTTTCAGTTCTTCAACTGCGGCAACAACCGCTTTATCGATACCGCGTTTCAGATCCATTGGGTTCATGCCAGCGGCGACTGCTTTTAAGCCTTCGGCAATGATTGATTGTGCTAATACTGTTGCAGTTGTAGTACCATCACCCGCCGCATCATTGGCTTTAGAAGCAACTTCTTTCACCATCTGTGCACCCATGTTCTCGAATTTATCTTCGAGTTCAATTTCGCGTGCAACAGACACACCATCTTTAGTAATAACCGGTGCGCCAAAAGATTTATCTAAAACAACGTTACGACCTTTAGGACCTAAAGTTACTTTAACTGCATCTGCAAGAACATTAACACCACGTAACATTTTATTACGAGCATCTACACCGAATTTGACGTCTTTAGCTGCCATCGTATATTTCCTTTGAATTCGTTCAGTTTAAGAAGATCTTAAAAGAGAAAAATTATTCTTCTACAATTGCTAAAATGTCACTTTCAGACATGATAAGCACGTCTTCGTTATCAATTTTTTCTGTTTTAACGCCATAACCATCGTTAAAAATTACGATATCGCCAACTTTAACATCCAGCGGTTTAACATCGCCGTTTTCCATAATACGGCCTTGACCTACGGCTAAAATTTCGCCACGCGTTGATTTACCCGCCGCTGTGCCAGTCAGTACGATACCGCCTGCTGATTTAGCTTCGACTTCTTTACGTTTAACAATAACACGGTCATGTAATGGACGAATCTTCATTAATAGTGCTCCTATAAAAAAGTCCATATCAGGATTAAGGTTGATACCAGTGCCCAAGATGAACCAGTACCATGTCGATACAGGTGGGGGCATCCAGTAAAACTTCAAGGGGAGAAGTGTGATTTTTTTTCAAATTTTCCCCATTTCAGTTGATTATGCTTTCGGATAATTATTTTTTGTCAGAAAAATGGTCGTTATCCTGATCTTCAGCCTTATTATTCAGCTGGTTACTTGGTGAATCTTCTTTACGCTGAAACTCGCCTTCAAATGTTGTTCCACTTTGACGAGAAGAAAATCCACTTTGGCCATGACCCGCTGAATAAACTTGAATTCGGGAGATCAGCTTCGTCACTAATAATGCTTGCAATGGTGGTAATAACAACAGCAAGCCTAAGAAATCCGTAAAAAAGCCGGGGATCAACAGTAAAATACCCGCCAGTATTAACGAAACGCTTTTCACCATTTCTGCCGCAGGCACTTCACCCACAGCAAGTTTTTGTTGCATTGAAGCAATATTTTTTATGCCCTGATTTTTGACCAGTGAGACACCAACACAAGATGTCAGTACCACAAGAAACAGTGTTGTAAGAACGCCAATAGAAGAGGCTACATTGACGAAAATAACCGCTTCTATATAAATAAGAAGACAGATAACAATTAATGGGAGCCAACGCACTTGGTTCTCCTTTTTTATAAAAAAAGATTCATATTATTAATAGAAAGGAGTGTGAACTACATCTAAGGTGATGATTTACAAACTCGCTTTTTTCTTAGTTTATCTACATAATAATGGGGAGCCTAATACTCCTTTTCAAGGGGCGTTAAAAACAGCAGTAGAACTGTAAAATCCATGAGATAGATCACAAAAAGAAAATATTTAAACGTTATTTACTTATAAAGTGATCCAGCTTAAAGGTATTTGTTCACAACCCGAATATGATCATGTCAGTACCAAGCAAAACGGTAAGTTATATTACATTATTAACCGTTAACGATATATTTTATTAACAAGCGCATAACTAGACAGTTAAAATTTTAATAAGAAGGTTCTCATGTCAAATAAAACTCGTATCGAAGAAGACCTGTTAGGTAAAAGAGAAGTTCCTGCTGATGCTTACTACGGCGTCCACACTTTACGTGCTATTGAAAACTTCTACATCAGTGATCGTACCATCAATGATGTTCCAGAATTCATCCGCGGTATGGTAATGGTGAAAAAAGCAGCGGCATTAGCAAACAAAGAACTTCACACTATTCCTCGCGAAATCGCTGATACGATTATCAAAGCCTGTGACGTTGTATTACAAACAGGTAAACACATGGATCAATTCCCAGTTGATGTATTCCAAGGCGGTGCAGGTACTTCATTAAATATGAATACCAATGAAGTTATCGCAAACATCGGTCTGGAACTAATGGGTCACCAAAAAGGTGAATACCAATACCTAAACCCAAATGACCACGTCAATAAGAGCCAATCAACAAACGACGCTTATCCTTGTGGTTTCCGTGTAGCGGTTTATAACTCTATTATCAAATTAACTGAATCTATCGAGCTGCTGAAAGCAGGTTTTGATAGAAAAGCGGTTGAGTTCAAAGACATCCTGAAAATGGGTCGTACTCAATTACAAGACGCTGTACCAATGACTTTAGGTCAAGAATTCCACGCTTTCTCTGTACTGATGAAAGAAGAAATCAAAAACCTGAAACGCACTGCTGAATTACTGTTAGAAATGAATTTAGGTGCAACGGCTATCGGTACTGGTCTGAATACAGCTCCAGGTTACCAAAAACTGTCTGTTGAAAAACTGGCAGAAGTAACGGGCTTAGCATGTGTTCCAGCAGAAGACTTAATTGAAGCAACTTCTGACTGCGGTGCTTATGTGATGGTACACGGCGCATTAAAACGCTTAGCTGTAAAAATGTCTAAAATCTGTAATGACTTACGTTTACTGTCCTCTGGTCCTCGTGCTGGTCTGAAAGAAATCAATCTTCCAGAACTACAAGCGGGTTCTTCAATCATGCCAGCTAAAGTAAACCCAGTTATTCCAGAAGTTGTTAACCAAGCTTGCTTTAAAGTTATCGGTAATGACACTTGTGTAACTATGGCTGCTGAAGCAGGTCAATTACAATTAAACGTAATGGAACCAGCAATCGGTCAAGCAATGTTCGAATCAATCTCTCTATTAAGCAACGCTTGCCGTAACTTAGTAGAAAAATGTGTTGATGGTATCACTGCAAATAAAGAAATCTGTGAACACTTTGTATTTAACTCAATCGGTATCGTTACTTATCTGAACCCGTTCATTGGTCACCATAACGGCGACATCGTTGGTAAGATTTGTGCAGAAACTGGTAAGAGCGTACGTGAAGTTGTTCTAGAACGCGGTTTATTAACCGAAGAACAACTGGATGATATCTTCTCTGTTGAGAACTTAAAAAACCCGGCTTACAAAGCAAAACGCTTCGATGATTAATAATTGTGTTTTATAACATGACACTGTTAAACATAAGAATGAGCTCTTAAAAATACAAGGCACGGACTCTTTAAGAGACGTGCCTTTTTACTTGATTGTAAAAACAAAAAATTTAACTTATCTTTCTCATTTTTTTTAATTATCTCAAGGAGTAAACGCTATGTTAGCCGTAGAATTGATTATCGTTCTGCTGGCCATTTTCCTCGGTGCGAGACTTGGGGGAATTGGTATCGGGTTTGCCGGTGGTTTAGGGGTTTTAGTTTTAGCTGCTATCGGTGTTAAACCTGGTTCAATTCCTTTTGATGTTATCTCCATCATTATGGCTGTTATTGCCGCAATCTCTGCGATGCAGGTTGCTGGTGGTTTAGATTATTTAGTTGATCAAACAGAAAAACTATTAAGACGTAATCCTAAATACATCACAATACTTGCGCCTATTGTGACTTATTTATTAACTCTCTTTGCTGGTACAGGTAATATTTCTTTAGCGACATTACCCGTTATTGCTGAGGTTGCAAAAGAGCAAGGCATCAAACCTTGTCGCCCATTATCAACAGGTGTCGTTGCTGCACAAATTGGTATTACAGCATCACCTATTTCTGCTGCGGTTGTTTATATGGCATCAGTCATGGAAAACCCTGCAATGGTCGGTGAAGGTAATACAGTAAGTTATATCACTCTGTTATCTATTTTATTACCAGCGACTTTCCTTGCTATTATTCTGATGTCATTCATCATCTCTTGGGTATTTAACTCAAAACTGTCTGATGATGCTGTCTATCGTGAGCGTTTAGAACAAGGTTTAGTTGAATTACGCAATAGCAAACAGCGTAGAGAAACATTACCAGGTGCTAAGTCATCTGTAATGCTGTTCTTACTGGGTGTTATCTGTGTGGTTACTTATGCAATCATCAACAGCCCAAGCTTAGGCATTGTGAAAGAACCGTTAATGAACACCACTAACGCTATTCTTATCATCATGCTGAGTGTTGCAACTCTGATCACTATTTTCTGTAAAGTTAAAACTGACAACATCCTTAACTCAAGTACCTTTAAAGCAGGTATGAGTGCTTGTATCTGTATTCTGGGTGTTGCATGGTTAGGTGATACTTTCGTTTCAAGCAACATTGATTGGATCAAACTGACTGCGGGTGATTTAATCACTGGTCATCCTTGGTTATTAGCGGTTATTTTCTTCTTCTGTTCTGCACTGTTATATTCACAAGCAGCAACAGCAAAAGCGTTAATGCCAATGGCTTTAGCTTTAGGTGTATCTCCATTAACAGCTATCGCGTCTTTCTCTGCGGTTTCTGGTCTGTTCATTCTGCCAACTTACCCAACACTGGTTGCAGCCGTTCAAATGGATGACACTGGGACAACACGTATCGGCAAATTAGTTTTCAACCACCCATTCTTTATTCCTGGTACTATTGGTGTGGTATTAGCTGTCGGATTTGGTTTCCTCTTCGGCGGTATGATTTTGTAGTCTGAAGTAAAAAATTAAAACATTGCAAAAAAAAAGCGCTTAACGCTTAAAAAATAAAATAAGAAAATACCCTGTCGCAAGATGGGGTATTTTCATTTTAGCCTCTCGCTCCTCGCTTTCATTTTTAGCTAAAGTCTGCTAATTATGATGTACTCGCGACAACGTGATTTAAGGAGATTTCCGTGCAACGTGAAGCGTTATTAGACCACGTACTTATCCAGTTAGAACAATACGGCTTAGCGGCAACTTTATCCGAGCTTCTTCAAGGTTCGGGTATCAACGAATCTGATCTTCACCCTTTCTGGCCAGATAGAGACGCCTTGATTTTTGATTGTTTGCGCCACCATGGACAGCAAATTGATATTTGGCAACGCCAAGTCATGTTAAATGAAGATCTGACTATCGAGCAAAAATTACTCGCCCGTTATGATCAACTCGCGATACGTTTAGAAAAGAACCGTTTTCCTGGTTGTCTATTCGTTGCGGCTTGTAGCGCCTATCCTGATGAGCACGCTCAAATTCACCAATTAAGCCAACGCCAAAAGCAAAGTTCATTTGACTACTCTAGAACACTACTACGCGAACTTGATATCGAAGATAGTGAGTTAGTTGCCAAACAGATGGAACTCATCTTAGAAGGCTGTTTAAGCCGTTTAATGGTGAATCACCATGCTGATGATATTATTACAGCAAAATTATTGGCGGAGGATATTCTTAAAATTGCTCAATGCCGTAAAAATGGCGCATTAAGTTAGTTTTAGGTAATAGGAAACGAGAAAAATGCTCTCTTTTTTGCTTGAACTCGATTTCTATCTGCTGAGTCGTAAAAAACAAATTTAATCATCAAAAAAAGAGAAAGTTTTCTCTTTGATATACAAAAAAAGTGAATATCTTTACTGATTGTTATTTAAGCATTTTTTACTAAAAAACAGCTTATGATGAAAATTTAAACTTAAATAGAATAAAAAGAAGGCAAACGAATTTATTTTTGCATTTTTTATTAAAAAGACGTTGACGCATCCCGCTGAATACGGTTTAATGCGCCTCGTTAGCCCGAATAGCTCAGTCGGTAGAGCAGGGGATTGAAAATCCCCGTGTCCTTGGTTCGATTCCGAGTTCGGGCACCATCTTTAGAAAAACCAGCCTTAGGGCTG
>NZ_MIIZ01000605.1:0-6487 GCF_001743005.1 Shigella sp. FC1967
TGCCTTTTTGACCTTGTTCACAAATTCATATCCATTTTGGTAAATTATTTATTTTTATCGGTTGACATTGGTTAATTTGTGGTTATGATTAAAAACAAAGATTAACCAATTAGGTTAATAGCTCTTTAACAATATGGATAAAAGAGACTGATTTTTTAATGCGCTCAGACATAACCAATTTGGTGATTAGTCATGATCTTTTATATCAAAGACGGTAAGCATGTATTTACCTTATCTGGCTTAAATGAGTCACAGTCATTTGACAATTTTAAAGCCGGTATTGAGTGGGCTTATGTAAGAAAGCTCGCATTACAAACAGAACAATTAGTAGGTAAACAAAATGTCAGACACTAAGCACTTAAATGTGTTGATTGCAAAAGCTCTTTTACTTAACCAAGATATTACTGATAGCGAACAAGTAGATGCGCTAACAGCTCATATCAATGGTGATATTGAAAAAGAAGAGTTTAAGCAATATGAACACTTTATTAATATCACGCTACTTGCACTTTCATTGGTTCCTAATATCAGCAGTGAACTCAGTGAAGAGCAAATCGTTAACGCTATTATGTCATTTATTGATAACCCTGATATGCGTAGCGTTCGTCATAGAGTTAATCACTTTAACTCATTAATAAACCCAAAAACCGCCTCAATTGAGGTAGAAAAAAAAGAAGTACCTCAGGAAGAGGTGATTTTTCACGCCAGCAAAGATAACCAAAACGGTCAACACAAGGAGACGGAAGATATTCCACAGGAAGAAAATGACCAACCTGCTTATTTTGAACCTGGTCGTTATCCAGATATTCCTAACGAGGTGTATCACAGTTCAAACGGCATCAGTAGTTCGATGCTAAAAGATGCTCGTATTAGTTTGATGTATTACGAGTTACGCCATGTAACAAAAGTCATTGAGCGTGAAAATAAGCGTTGTTTCGACTTAGGTAGTGCATTTCACACGTTAACAATGGAACCTGCAAAGTTTGATGCTGAATTCAGTGTTAAGCCAATTATTCCAGAAGATGCCTTTACAACAACGGAAACAATGAAGTCATGGATTGACGAATACAACAATAAGTTGCCCAAGAAGCTCTCACAAGATGAGTTAAAAGCAATTATTGAAGAACATAATGCCACTCTGACACCGCAACTTTCCACCAGCGGAAAAGCCGAAGAGCTAGGTCAGATATACATGCAGTTGCCCGATGAATTTAAAGCCATTCCAGAGGATTGGAAATTCACAGGTGCAGCAATGAAAGCCTGTATCAAAGCCTATAACGATACTTTGCCAATACCATTGAAAACCTCAGGTAATACAGAAGCATTACTTGAGCAGATAAACAGCGTTAACCCTGAGTTATATTTGGCAGAAACAAATAAACCTGAGCCACTTAGAAAACCCGTCAAAAAAGATGACCTCATGCAGGTCATTAAAGAAGTGAACCCTGATGCTGTATTTGAAGATGAAATCATTAGCCAGTGGCTTAGTGACGATTCAAAAATTCATGTTCAAACCGTTGACTATGAAATGGCAAATAACATGCGTAACGCTGTTATGAACCACAAAGAAGCATCCAGTTTATTAAATCACCCTAACCGTGTATCAGAAGTGAGCTACTACGGCATTGATGAAGATACTGGTCTTGAAATTCGTGTTCGTCCTGATATCGAAATTCAAACAGAAAATAACCGATTAGGTTTTGACCTCAAATCAGTAGCACTTGGTCGATTTAAACAAGATGCCATTGAAGCCATGATCCGCAGAGAAATCATTAATCGCGATTATCACATCAGTGCAGCTATGTATTGTGATGTGGCAATGCTGGATCAGTTCTTCTGGATATTCGTTAACAAAGACGAGCATTACCACTGGGTTGCTATCGTTGAAGCCTCTCCTGAATTACTTGAACTGGGTCGCGCTGAGTACAAAAAGACACTGCGTGATATCCGTGAAGCTATGGATACAGGATATTGGCCAGCGCCAATCACCACTACTCTCACTATCGGTATCACTGACTTTGAGCAGAGAAAGTTAGAAGAACTGCAAAACGAAGTCGCTTAATAAAACTGCGCTTGAACAATCAGGCGCACGCTTGGAGTAAATATTATGTCAGAAGTAGCAACTCTCGAAAGAAACCAATCAGTAATGAATAACACATCATTACTTTTTAATCCTGAATCATTAGACCGTATTGTTAAATTTGCTGAGCTAATGGCATCAGGTACAGCAACGGTGCCAAGGCATCTGCAAGGTAAACCATCTGATTGTCTTGCTATCACAATGCAGTCTGCACGCTGGGGAATGGATCCTTTCGTTGTCGGTCAAAAAACACATGTCATCAATGGTGTGCTTGGTTATGAAGCCCAATTAGTAAATGCGGTTATTACCAGTTCAAATGCTGTTGTAGGTCGATTCCATTACAAATACGGTGGCGACTGGGAAAAGATTGTAGGCATGAAAGATAAACGTGATGAATCGGGTTTATTTATTGAAGTCGGTGCAATTTTAAGAGGTGAAGAAGAAATTACATGGGGTGAGCCTGTTTACCTTGCTGATGTACAGACGAGAAACTCACCTCTTTGGAAAACAATGCCTAAGCAACAAATCGCGTATCTCGCTGTAAAATATTGGGCCCGTCTTTATTGTCCTGAAGTTATCCTTGGTGTGTATACGCCAGAAGAACTTGAAGATCGCCCGATTAAAGACATCACCCCACAGAAAGAACGTGTAAGCATTGATGAAATCACTACCCAGCAACAACCAAATAATGCTGAACCTGTAAAAGAAGCTCAAGGCGAGTTTATACCTAAGTTCGATGCTGAAGCATTTAGATTAGCTATTGATGATGTTCAGACTGTCGAAGAAGCTAAAAATATTCGCGCAGAAATTGAGAACTTAAAAAATGAAATGGGGATCAACCTGTTTGCTGAATTAAAAAATAAAGCAGTACAGGCATACCACCGCATTGATGCACGTAATGCCTTAGAAGCTTCTATCAACTCACTTCCTGAATCTGGTTCACCTGAAGCCACTGAAGCATTTGAAAAAGTAGACAAGCTACTTAAGTCAAGTAAGCGAAAACTCGGTGATGAATTATACGAGTCTTTCTCTATCACGCTTGATGATATGCGCCCTGAATACCAGTGATCCTATTTAAAGCGGAGCGACACAGCTCCGCAAGGAGTTTAGATATGAATATTAAATTACCTATCAAACCTATTCGTATGCCTGCTGTTTTAAAGCTAACAGGACTTTCTCGCTCAACTATTCGCACCTTAGAGAAGAAAGGTGATTTTCCAAAACGTATGTATTTGTCGGTGCGTTGCGTGGCATGGGAGGCGGAAGAAGTTGATGAGTGGTTGAAAAAGCGTTCTCAATCAAGAGAGACACCTAAGTGTTACACGGAACGTAAGCGTAATGAAGCTGGGCAGTTTGTGAGTAACGCCTAACCCTACCTGTTTAACCAAAGGATATAACCATGAAAGATAACAATACCATTGCAGATAGCTTAGCAAATGATATCGCTAAACATTGTTCTGAGTTTGAAAAATCACCCGAGTATGCAGAGATGATCCGTACTCATGTTAAAAGTCTTTATGAAAAAGCAATTAAAGATACTTTTAGCTGGGGTAACTTTCCTGACCGAGTTAAAAAAGCCCTTGAATCAGCTCTTCCAGAAAATATTAGTGAGGTGGTTGACCTGCCTAAATATAACCTATTAATGGCTAAAGAACTTTCTAGTCAATGGGAAATGAATGGCGTCAGTGAGCAAATGGTTAACGGCATGAAAGATTTGGTATTGAAATTTATCAAATCACATGAAATTCCAAAATACATCAAAGCATCTGACCTTTGGAAGGCATACGTAGATCAATATCAAGAAGAGGCGGCTCATGAGGGCTGGGGAAGACCACTAGTGGTTATTTCTGAGGGAGAATATACATGGGAAAAAGGATTTTTCCATATCGGCTTAGAGAAAGAGCCAGCTAGCGACTCTCCATACAGTCATAGAAGAAAAGAAAAATATCACCAGTGCGATACCCACCTTAGCTTCCATCAAGAAACCACTAGAGAAATGCGTGAAGACGTTGCAGTTATGCATGATGGGTATCCAGTTTACAGTTTATATGCTGGTGAACTTGAGTGCTCAGACACTCTTGGTAAGCAAGTTGTTCAGTTCCGATCTGAGTTTGAGCGCCTTGTTGGTGCACTTTATTACGGCGGAAGCTTGTTGGTTTTAGATGAATCTGACGCTGATGAAATTTATTACAACAACGATTATTAACCCATGAACTCAGTGCAAGGATGCAAACAGGAGATAGATATGACTATTACATTAACAACAAAGCAAATAATGGCTATGGCTGATTTTGCTGGCTTAAAAGTAGAGCTACATGGTTTAGATATTGATGATGAGACTGAATACACCATCGAGCCATGTAGAGATAAAGAAACTGGTCGTGTGCACGTATTTTACTGCACTGAATATCCAGAAGAAGGCGCTATCCAACTGGATTAATTTAACTTGCGGGGATGCAATGAAGAGGAATGAATGCCAATCCTTGGCAGATGTAAATTTAGATAAAGCTCGCCATAAACATACACATAGCAGACCTAGTCAATAAGGTTCTTCTATTAATTCCGTCAGGCATCTTTATATCAAACGTCAATTTACCCACATCCCACTTTTCAAAGTTAGGAAATTTAGAATTATCTTCTAAATAAAAAGTCAAATAGGAATCCCTAGAGTCTCTAGCTACAAGCCTGTAATCAATGCCAAATACTTTTATTTCATAATATCGATTACTCATTTTTCTTCTTCCTCGCCAATGGTCGAAAATCGATCATACCACCAAGAATTAAACAAATAAACCTTTTAAAACATGGCTTTACAGATTACATATTTTTCTCAAAAACATATCAACAGAGGGAATGATGAAGGACAGAATCAAGTTTAACGATGCAATGTTAGCGGCTGTCATGGATGGCGACAAAACACAAACGCGTAGACCGATTGAGCCACAACCAAAAGTAACCGAGGAAGAGTTACGAAACCTTAGTGCATGGCAAGAAGGTTACACACTATCAGAGCAAGTATGCGCAGCATGGCGGCATGGATTTTTTGATGTTGATTGTCCGTATGGTGAAATAAGCGACATCATCAACATTGCAGGCAAAGACGGTAATATCAAAGGGAAAATTGAAATTACTGATGTTTGGGTTCAGCAAGTTCAGGAGATATCACAGGATGATGTTATCGTAGAGGGAATTACAACTGGTAAATATGGAAATGAAGGTAACTGGTTAACTGGATTTTATGTGCCAAATAGTAACCAGCCATATCAAACAGCAAAATCAGCATTCTGTGCCTTATGGCAATCAATATATGGCGTAGATAGTTTTTATAAAAATCCGTGGGTATGGGTTATTGAGTTTAAAAAGGTGGAGTGATGAAAGTTGAACAATCTCAAGTTACTAAGTTAGTAATAACAGGCATAGAGCGTCACGACCCTATTCATGTGTATCTTGAAGACTACGGCGATAATCAAAACAGCCGTGTCACAATTAGCGAAAGCGGTTGTTCATGGTCTTGCTTTTGGGGCTCGATGGGTAGTTCGCTAGTTGAGTTTATTCAGCGTATTAACAATCACTACTGGATAGGTAAGTTAGATTCTAATTTAATCTATGAAATAGATGACGATAACGATGCAAATGCTAAATATGCCAAAAAGCAAGTTATCAAACTACGCAAAGATGATGAAATAGATAAACACGAAGCAAGGGAATATTGGGGTTTAATCGAATCATCAGATAATGTTAAAGATGATTGTTGCAATAGTTTTTTAGGCGGTAAGTTGCTTAGCTTGTTTGGTGATGATGCTTGGTATAACGATTGGCCTTCTATTCCTAACCCTCAATATCTAAGAATGGAATCACGATTAAACGCTGTTCGTGAGGCATTAAAGCAAATAAAGGGGGTGTGATGGATAAATCAAGGCAGCAATTTGAATATTGGTACTTTAATAATCATAGTCATGAACAAAAATACCCACTACACAAAGATGAGAGTGGCGAGTATTACTATGATGGAACAAGAAAAGCATGGATTTCATGGCAAGCATCACGCGAGAGCTTGGAGGTTGAATTACCAGACCCATTTATTGCAAATGAAAATTGCGAAACTTGGTGTTATGACGAAGATTTAGTTAATCAGGCATTAATCAGCAATGGAGTGAAAATAAAAAATGAAAGTTAGCGATGAATTATTAGTAATATCTGCCGAAATTGAACTAGCAGTAAATAATAGCGATTCATCTGTAGTTAATATTGAAATGATGAAACATGAGGCTGAATTACTTATTTATCATTTTAAAGGTTTAAGTAGAAATAAACCTATTGGTTATATGTCAGTGACTGGAGTTGAAAATATTCATGATTGTGGCAGTTCTACTGTGCATGAAGAATCAGACGATAAACGAAATATCC
>NZ_MIIZ01000606.1:0-6476 GCF_001743005.1 Shigella sp. FC1967
GACTTCAGGCTGTTCTAACATCAAAATAAAGGCATATTCTTTTGCAGTATCGCGCAGACGATTAAAACGTCCTGATTTACCACCATGCCCTGCACTCATATTAGTATCAAGTAATAATAAGTTATTATCCGTTTTTAATTCACGCAATTTAGCAACCCATTTTGCAGGTTCCCAATATTGCACTTGTGAATCATGTAATCCTGTTGTGACTAATAGATGAGGATAAGCTTTAGCAACCACATTATCGTATGGGCTATACGATTTTAAGCGGAAATAAACTTCTTTATCAGCCGGATTTCCCCATTCTTCATATTCCCCAGTGGTTAAAGGAATTGAAGCATCGAGCATTGTTGTCAACACATCCACAAAGGGAACCTGAGATACCACACCACGGTATAATTCCGGTGCCATATTCACAACAGCACCCATTAATAAACCGCCTGCACTCCCTCCCATAGCATAAACGTGTTTAGGTGCTCCGTAACCTTTAGCTATTAAGTCGTTAGTAGCATCAATAAAGTCGGTAAAAGTATTAACTTTATGTTCCATTTTACCTTGGTTATACCAACGCTTGCCTAGCTCACCACCACCACGCACATGCACAATGGCATAAACAAAACCACGATCTAACAAACTTAAACGAGGTGAGCTAAATGAAGGATCGATGCTACTACCGTAAGAACCATAGCCATAAATTAAGATAGGGTTTTCACCTTTCTTGAATAAGTCTTTGCGATAAACCAATGATACAGGAACTTCAACACCATCTTGTGCTTTTACCCAAATACGCTCACTTTCATATAAATCACGTTCAAAGCCTTTTACTTCTTGCTGTTTCAGTAGTTGCTTTTGATGCGTTTGCATATTCCATTGATAAGTTGAAGAAGGTGTCGTCATAGACGTATAACCAAAGCGAAGCTCTTCACTATCTGCTTGAGGGTTAAATCCTAGCCATGCCATATAAACAGGATCGTCAAACGTAACATATGTTGATTGACCTGTTTTCCAATCAATCTGGCGTAATGACACTAAACCTTGTTTTCTTTCTTCAACAACTAACCAACGATTAAAAAGATCAAAACCTTCTAAATCGACCTCTTTTTGGGGTGCAATGACGGTTTCCCAAGGTTTATCGATTGATGCGGTTTTATAAAGACCAAACAGCTCACTCTCATGATTCGAACGAATATAGAATTCACCATTAAAATGGTCGATATCATATTCACGCCCTTCTTGACGCGCAGAAAAGATAACCATCGGTTTTTCTGGTGCATTTGCGTCAATTAAACGAGATTCAGAGGTTGTTGAGCTTTCGATAGAGACAAGAATGTAATCTTCAGATTTGCTTTTACTTATCCATGTATAAAAGCGATCGTCGTTTTCTTCAAAGATTTTGATATCTTGTTTACGATCAGTGCCATATTGATGGCGATAGATTTGGTAAGGCAGTAGCGTTTGCGGATCTTTATCAACATAAAATAGTGTTTTGCTATCATTTGCCCACACTAAGTTTGCTGAGATATGAGTTAACACATTCTCTTTCCATGTGTTATCTGATAAATCTTTATAGGCAACATTATAGTTTCTGCGGCCTTCTTTATCTTCTGCAATAGCAATGCGTTTGTTATCTGGGCTGATAGTGAGATCACCTAATTGATAGAACTCATGCCCTTTAGCACGTTCGTTTCCATCAACGAGAACTTCCCATTCACTGTCACTATTTACGGGTTTACGCTGATAAATAGGAAAATCTTTACCTTCTTGGTAAATAGTACGATAAGTATAGCCATTGTAAATGTAAGGTACTGACTCATCGTTTTGAGCCATGCGACTTACCATCTCATTGAAAAGCGTTTCTTCAAGGGCTTTACCCTCTTTCATCACTGATTCAGTATAAGCATTTTCCGCATTCAGATAATCAAGTACTTTAGGATCTTTGCGTGAATCATCTCGTAGCCAATAATAATTATCGGTGCGCGTATCCCCATGCTCTGTCATCACGTGAGGTACTTTATTTGCTTTTGGTGGCATCACTAGGGAGTCCTTCTGATTTTGAGCCAATACAGGTGTTGCTGAAATTAACAATGCTATGATCGCACTCGTTAATTTCAACGTCATCCGTTTTTTTGTTGCGATTAGCATAACGTTTTATTTCCTTTTTACCCGTTGTTAGAACGTTAGTGTAGAAAACTCGATAGGCATTTCAACCATTATTTTACCTTGTGACAATAACTCTATTGGCGGTATAGGTAAGGGTTCTGCACGTTTGAGTACTCTTTGTGCTTCTCGGTCTAAAGAACGCACGCCACTACTGAGAATTAATTCACTTGATATGACATAACCTTGTTCATCAACAATAAAGCGTACTTTAGAAACTCCCGTTCTACCTTTGCTTTTTGCTTCTTCAGGATAGGCTTTATAGCGATTAAGATGCCCTTTTGTTTTCGCTTGCCACAATGCTAACGCACTTTCTGAACTCTCAGAATCGCTGTCATAGTTTGCACTAACATCATTAGATTGTTGTTTCGCCACAGAGCGACTGCTTGAAGGTGCTGATTGACTAGACACATTTTCACTAATAATAGGTGAAGGTTTTACAGGAGAGATGACGGGTGTTACTTTAGCCATTTCCTCTCGATTGACCCTTTTTTTAGGTTTTTCGATAAGAATATCTGCATTTTCATTCACAATCAGATCAGGCTGTTTTTCAGCAACGTCTTGCTCTACCTTTTTTTGGCTTGCCACCGCCAGTTGTTGATCAACACCTACAATCTGTTTTTCGTCGCTGATCGCTTGTACGTTTTCACTTAAGCTCATCATTACCGCTAATTCTGGCTCTTGTATTAATACCGTATTCTCTTTATTGAAATAAAAATAAGCCATGACATAAATAGCATGTATACCGATTGCCAAAATAAACGCTTTAGCACTACAAAGCTGAAATTTTGGCATTTGATCCATACAAGAAGAAGTAATCATATTCGCGCAGCCAATAAATTAAGGTAATGCAACTGGTGTTATCCAAAGATAATCCGCATGAACTGAAGTCACATCACTCCCCTCTTCCGCCATTATTACGACGGTCACATTTTCATTTGGCGCTAAGTCAGCAACATGTAAAGGTACACCCATGACTTTCGTGGCATGAAAAGAACCCGCAATTAAAAGTGCAGGTGTCGGCGCATCTAATAAACGCTTAGCCATTGCACGATCTCGTAATTGCTGAATAACCGTCATTTTTTCTGCTTGTGTCTTATCAAGCTCACCGCCATGAGAATACTCGATTGTTTTTTGAATACGTTGGCGAACAGATATATCCGTTGAATGCACACCATCAATAATAGGAGGGTTTTTATACGCACTATATATTTCACTGCGATCAATATTTGCAGCTAATAAAGGATAATTAGCGCTTAGCCCTGCTTTAACAATATTGCCATACCATTTCCAAGGCCAACCTGAATTCCATTTCAATGCAGCCATTAATCGCTCATCCCGCAAGTATTCAGAGCCAGAATAACGTTTTTTTGTATTATTAACTAATGATTGCTGGCTTGGTGTTAGCATCTCAAGTAAAACGGATCCTTGAGGACGTTTTTTAGGCAATTCTGTTATTAACCAATACTCAATATCATGATGATAAGTATTGTCATGTTTTTCACCAATAATCACTCGTGATTGGTTTGCTAATCGTGTTAACAACGTATCTGCCGTAATGGATTGCCCAGTTTGGGTATCAATGATGTTTGCCGACTGAATAATTGCCGGCTCTACGGTTGATACTGGCTGTTTCTCTATCGAATGACATGCTGAAAGATTTATTAATGAAACGAGTAGTAAGATCCTTTTTGGCAGTGAGAAAAACATAATCATCCTATTAGCTATATATACTTACCCTGATTAAACGAATAGGTTAGTATTAATGCTAATAATAATCAATATCATTTTGATATTAAATTGCATTTAATGTTTGATCTATCCATTTTAAGTGTATAAAAAGCGCCTAATAAAAGGCGCTTTATAAATAGAATCATTTGATTAGTAACAATTAATTCTGAGACTGTGTCTGAGCTTCAACAACAGCTAATGCCACCATATTCACAATACGACGTACTGAGGCAATGGGTGTCAAGATATGGGCCGGTTTAGCAATACCCATTAATACTGGCCCTACTGTTACACCATCAGAGCTGGTGACACGTAATAAGTTATAACTAATACGTGCGGCTTCCATTGTTGGCATAACTAATAGATTTGCAGAGCCTTTTAATGGGCTATCTGGCATCACATCACGACGAATAGATTCCACTAATGCTGCATCTGCATGCATTTCACCATCAATCTCTAATTCAGGTGCACGTTGCTTGATTAGCTCTAATGCTTTTCTGAGTTTGATTGAAGATGGGCTATCAAATGAGCCGAAGCTTGAACGAGAAACCAGCGCTGCTTTTGGCTCAATACCAAAACGACGGATAGTATCCGCAGCCATAATCGTAATATCAGCAAGTTGTTCTGCAGTCGGATCTTCATTGACGTAAGTGTCTGTGATAAAAGTGTTACCACTTGGCAATAACAATGCGTTCATTGCACCCGCAGTTTCCATTCCTTCACGTAAGCCAAATACATTTTTGTAGATTTCAAAATGTTCAGAATAGCTACCCACAGTACCACAAATCAGACCATCTGCTTCACCTCTGCGAACCATAATGGCACCAATAAGTGTTGGATTGCCAATCATTGCACGACGAGCTTGTTCTTGTGATACACCGCGACGTTTCATGATTTGGTGATATTCTTGCCAATACTCTTTGAAGCGTGGATCGTTTTCATTATTCACGACTTCAAAGTCTTTACCCGCTTTAATATGTAACCCCAATTTCTGAATACGCATTTCAATCACACTAGGGCGACCTATTAAGATTGGTGAGGCTAATCCTAATGTGACTAATTCTTGTGTTGCATGAAGTACACGATTTTCTTCCCCTTCTGCTAACACAATACGTTTTTTCTCTTTTTTCGCTTGAGAGAAAATAGGTTTCATAAATAAGTTCGTTTTATAAACAAACTCATTAAGATGTTCGATATAAGCAGAGAAATCTTCAATTGGACGAGTTGCAACACCTGAATCCATCGCCGCTTTTGCAACTGCCGGCGCAATTTTCACAATCAAACGTGGATCAAACGGTTTTGGAATAATGTATTCAGGACCAAAAGAGAGTTCCTGATCACCATAGGCAGAAGCAACTTCTTCATTCTGCTCAGCGAGTGCTAATTCTGCAATCGCATGAACACAAGCGAGTTTCATCTCTTCATTAATTGCGGTTGCACCAACGTCTAATGCGCCACGGAAAATGAATGGGAAACACAATACGTTATTAACTTGATTTGGGTAGTCAGAACGCCCTGTACAGATAATCGCATCTGAACGCACCGCTTTTGCTAATGGTGGTAGAATTTCTGGCTCTGGATTTGCAAGGGCGAGGATCAGTGGATCACGTGCCATTTTTTTTGACCATTTCTTGCGTTAATACGCCAGGTCCAGAACAACCTAAGAAAATATCAGCATTATTAATAACATCATCTAATGTACGAGTACCGTTATCTTCAATCGCATAAGCAGCTTTGGTTTCTGCCATATTCGCTTCACGACCGCGGTAGATCACACCCTTAGAGTCACATACAGTGATGTTTTCGCGTGTTAGCCCTAATGCAACTAATAAGTTCATGCAAGCAATAGATGCGGCACCCGCGCCTGATACCACTAATTTCACTTTGCTAATGTCTTTTTTAATAATACGCAATCCATTGAGAATAGCGGCAGTAGAGATAATCGCTGTACCATGCTGATCATCATGGAATACAGGAATATTCATTTTTTCACGCAGTTTTTTCTCAATATAGAAACACTCTGGTGCTTTAATATCTTCGAGATTAATACCACCAAATGTTGGCTCTAATGATGCAATAATATCAACAAGTTTATCAGGATCAGTTTCGTTCACTTCGATGTCAAAAACATCAACGCCAGAAAACTTCTTAAACAAAACGCCTTTACCTTCCATTACAGGCTTACCTGCTAAAGCGCCGATATTGCCAAGTCCTAATACCGCAGTACCATTTGAAATCACTGCGACAAGATTGCCTTTGGCTGTGTAGCGATAAGCGGCAAGAGGATTTGCTGCAATTTCTAAGCAAGGAACAGCGACACCAGGTGAATAAGCTAATGCTAAATCACGTTGGGTTATGAGTGGTTTTGTTGGTACGACGGTGATTTTGCTGGTACGGGAAATTCATGAAAATCTAGGGCGCTTTGTTTTAATTTGTCTTCCATCTTCATATCCTTTGTATCAATAGGGTAAGGGCTTCGTTAGTATAATGGTAATGGAGCGTTAAATCATGACGGCTCCGACACTTTTTTCAAATTAGTAAACTCGATTTATTAAAAACCATTAATACCTAGTTATAGGTATATTATT
>NZ_MIIZ01000607.1:0-6453 GCF_001743005.1 Shigella sp. FC1967
ATTATTTGTTTTTAAAAATTAGTCTAAATTTTTAGTTGAAATAGAATTAGGCCATTTTTCATTTATATTTCTATATGTTAGATAAAAAAACTCTTTAATATACATATCGGATATTAAAGAGGTATTTAGTTTTAAAATGATACCCTCAATTTTTTCAGCTAGTTAGCTGATTTTGATTGAAACCATTGTAGCTTCTCATTCAGTTTGACGACCTCTCCCACAATCATCAAAACGGGGCTTTTCATGGTTTCTGCCATCTCTGTTAGTTGACGTAATTGACCAACAACGACTTTTTGTGTTGTTAATGTCCCTTCTCGATATAACGATGTCCTACCATACCGTTACCAATGATTGCGAGTATTTCATCATCATGCTCTTGCGGTTAATTATTCTTCCACCATAATTAATCATGATTGCTTATAACGAAGTGTTATATGTAAGCGTAATTAAAACTTTGCGCATTGGTCACGTTTTGCCTAAGTTAATTTCACAAAGTAATAACTAATAAGTTATTGACATAACGACTTTAGCTATACCGTTTCAGGGAGCGTCTCATGAAAGCAAAATTATTATCATTATTCGTTGTAGGTGCCCTTTCCGTACCTGCATTTGCAGCAACACCAGCTAATACATTAATTGTGGTACAAGGGCTTGATGATATTGTCAGTCTTGACCCCGCAGAAAGTAATGAACTGTCTAGTATTCAAACCGTTCCTAGTTTGTATCAGCGTATTGTTCAACCTAATCGTGATAACCCTGAAATAAATGAGCCGATTTTAGTTGAAAGTTGGCAAGCTAACCCTGAACAAAAAACAATCGTATTTAAAATTAAGCCAGATGCAAAATTTGCATCAGGTAACGCTGTTCGCCCTGAAGATATTATTTTCTCTTATCAGCGTGCGATCACCATGAATAAATCCCCCGCCTTTATTCTAAATGTTTTGGGTTGGAAAGCGGATAACATTCATTCGTTACTAAAAAAAAGTCAGTGATAACGAATTGGAAGTACGTTGGACTGCCGATGTCAGCCCTGATGTTGTGCTAAATATTCTTTCAACCCCAATTGCTTCTATTGTTGATGAAAAACTGGTTTCTGCTCACATTAAAAATAATGACTTTGGTAATAGCTGGCTGAAAATGAATTCAGCAGGAAGCGGTGCATACAAAATGCGCGCTTATCAACCACGTCAGGCTATTGTGTTAGAAGCAAACCCGCTATCACCAACTGGCGCGCCTAAAATGGCGAATATTATTATTAAAAACGTGCCCGACCCAGCATCACGCCGCTTGTTGATTGAAAAAGGTGACGCAGATATTGCCCGTGAACTGGGTACCGATCAAACAGCCGCGTTAGCAGGCAAGGCTGGGATCCAAATTTTAGATATCCCTTCGGCAGAACAGGTTTATATGGCTTTTAATACTGCCAGCGGAAACCCTGTACTGAGTAATCCCGCATTTTGGGAAGCATCTCGTTATTTAATTGACTACAAAGGTATTACTGAAGATTTAATGCGTGGTCAGTATTTTATTCATCAAAGCTTTTTACCCGTAGGTTTGCCCGGTGCACTAAAAGATAATCCATTCACTTTTGATCCCGAAAAAGCCAAAGAAATTTTAGCCAAAGCAGGGATCACCAATGCACGCTTTACGTTAGATGTCGAAAATAAAGTCCCTTACATCACTGTGGCGCAATCTATTCAAGCAAGCTTTGCTCAAGCGGGTGTGCAAGTCGATTTATTACCAGCAGCAGGTAGCCAAGTGTATAGCCGTGTGCGCGCGAAACAACATCAAGCAGCGATCCGCTTTTGGATCCCTGATTATTTTGATGCACACTCAAATGCCAGTGCCTTTGCTTATAATGATGGACAATCCAATACGGTCGCTTGGTTAAATGGCTGGAATATTCCTGAATTAAGTCAGCAAACATTGACTGCACTTAATGAAGCAGACAAAACAAAACGTCAATCGCTCTATACAGAAATGCAAAAAGAGTTACAACGTAGTTCACCTTATGTATTTATCGATCAAGGTAAAAACCAAATCGTCATGCGCGATAACGTCAAAGGTTATGCGCAAGGCCTGAATGCAGATATGGTCTATTATGACAAAGTAACTAAGTAATATTAGTAATATTTTTTCTGAAACCATCCACAGTCATGATACCGTGGATGGTCTATTTTTTGCCATTTCACTAGGCTATTGCTGTATGAATACTGCTATGACGTTACCTTTTCGTCTAAAAGGTCAGTTAATTACCTTTGCGCAAGGAATACTGACACTGGTGCTGACTCTTCTCGGCCTTCTTGTCATCACTTTTACGCTTTCTGCACTTTCACCTGTCGATCCTGTCTTACAAATTGTCGGTGATCACGCAAGCCTTGAAACCTATAACCAAGTAAAACATGAATTAGGATTGGATTTACCTATCTATATGCAGTTCTTTCACTATGTGGAAGCATTGCTACAAGGACATTTAGGTACAGCAACATCAACAGGTCAGCCCGTACTTGATGATTTATTAGCGACTTTCCCCGCTACATTAGAATTAGCAACGGTTGCCTTACTGATTGGTGCCAGTCTCGGGATTTTATTTGGTGTTTTATGTGCGCGGTTTGTGGGAACCCCCTTTGATTTTATTTTGCGGATCCTAACGTTATTAGGTAGCTCAGTCCCTATTTTCTGGCTAGGTTTGATTTTGCTATTGATCTTCTATGCCACATTACAATGGACGGCTGGTCCTGGGCGATTAGACGATATCTATCAATTCACCATTGAGCCTATCACGGGTTTTGCCTTAATTGATACCTTATTAGCGGGCGATAAAGATGCTTTTTTTAATGCATTATCACATCTGATTTTACCCGTATCCCTATTAGCTTATTTTGCCCTTGCTTCTATCACTCGTTTGACTCGATCAGCCTGCTTAAACGAAATGAATAAAGAGTATGTCACGTTAGCAAGAGCAAAAGGCATTGGTGAGTTGCGTATTCTTTTTTATCACGTACTACCTAATATTCGCGGTGTTTTAATGACCATTATCGCCCTATCTTATACGGGGATGTTAGAAGGTGCTGTATTGACAGAAACCGTCTTTTCTTGGCCTGGAATTGGTCGATATCTTACTACGGCGCTTTTTGCAGGCGATACCACAGCCATTATGGGCGGCACTTTAATTATCGGCTTATGCTTTGTCTTTATTAATAATATGACCGATATCGTTATTCGTTTGACTGATCCGAGGCTCCGCTAATGTCACACTCATTTTTAAGAAAAATAGCGCGTTCGCCTTCCACATTTATCGGTTTATCGTTACTTATCTTGTTATTAATTATTGCGATTTTTGCACCTTGGTTAGCCCCTTATGATCCCAATTGGCAACATGCTGCTCAACGTCTGTTAGCCCCCAATGCTGAACATTGGCTAGGCACCGATAATTATGGACGTGATATTCTTTCTCGCCTTATCTATGGAACTCGTCCAATGTTAGGTTTAGTGGGACTGGTGGCAATTATTACGCTACCTTTGGGATTATTCATTGGGATTTTATCTGGATATTACGGTGGTTGGACTGAACGTATTTTAATGCGCTTCACCGATATTGTGATGTCAATGCCTTCTCTTATTCTCGCTTTCGCCTTTGTTGCAATGTTAGGCCCTGGTCTGCTCAATGGTGCATTAGCCTTAGCGTTAACGGCATGGCCTGCTTATGCGCGACAATCACGCAGTGAAATTCAGCATTTACGCAATAGTGATTATCTTGCTGCGGCTGAAATGATGGGAATTAAAGGTCTACGACTGTTATGGGGACATATTTTACCGCTATGCTTACCTTCAGCCATTGTACGTTTAGCGCTGAATTTAGCGGTAATTATCCTCGCTGCTGCAGGATTGGGATTTCTTGGATTAGGCGCACGCCCCCCCCATGGCAGAATGGGGAGCAATGATCGCAGAAGGTATGCCCGTTATTTTTGATCAGTGGTGGGTTGCCGCTATTCCGGGTACAGCAATTTTAATCAGCAGTCTGGCATTTAATTTATTGGGTGATGGGCTACGGGATGTATTGGGAGATACCCATGAATAAAACACCATTAATTGAGGTCAATAATCTTTGTATCGATTTCCCTAAGGCAAGAGTAGTCAACAATGTCTCCTTCACTTTAGGTCAAGAACGTCTCGCCGTTGTCGGTGAATCAGGCTCAGGCAAATCAATGACTGCTCGTGCATTAATGGGATTAGTTCGTCAACCGGGAAAAGTCAGCGCAGATAAATTAAACTTGCAGGGAAATAATCTATTGAATTTCTCATCTCGCCAATGGAATAACATTCGAGGTAATACGATTTCAATGGTATTACAAGATCCTCGTTATGCCTTAAATCCTGTAAAAACGATTTATCAACAAGTAGAAGAAACCGTAAAACAGCATCAAAAACTTTCGCGCCAAGATAGACGCCAACTTATCATCGATACACTGCTGTCTGTTGGCTTACCTGAACAGAATATTTATCGCTATCCCGGTGAATTATCAGGTGGTATGGGGCAACGAGCAATGATAGCTATTGCACTAATTAATAACCCTACTATTTTAATTGCTGATGAACCAACATCTGCACTTGATGCTCAGCTTCGTCATCAAATTCTTGAACTGATCACCACACAGTGTGAACAACGTAACATGGGCTTATTGCTAATTAGCCATGATTTGCCTCTTGTTGCTGAATATTGCGAACGTGTGATGGTGATGTACCAAGGTGAACAAGTTGACGAACTCAATGCCAAAGCGTTGCCAACTGCCACGCATCCTTATACTCGTACACTTTGGACATGCAGACCGAGTGCAAGCACTTATGGCACTCAATTGCCCGTATTAGATAGAACGCTTAATTTCAAGGGGCTGCATCATGCTAATTGATATTCATGATTTACATGTTCAATTTGAGCAAGGTAAACAAGCAAAGCACGTTGTAAAAGGGATAAATTTACATGTTCAACAAGGTGAAACCTTTAGCTTAATAGGTCGTTCTGGTTGTGGAAAATCGACTGTTTTACGAGTGATTGCCGGATTATTGTCGCATTGGCAAGGTGATATATCGCTTTTAGGGCAAACCATTAAACCACAACAACGTTTTCAAGGAGCGCTACGCCGTAATATACAGATGGTGTTTCAAGATCCCTACGCTTCTTTACACCCTCAACACCGTATTGAACGTGCGTTTTCTGAGCCTTTAAAAATCCATCAAATTCCTTTTAATAAAAGTACGATTGAACAAGCATTAGCCCAAGTTGGTTTACCTGCGGATGTAACAAGCCGTTATCCTCATCAACTTTCTGGTGGGCAACGTCAACGTGTTGCCATTGCAAGAGCACTTTTATTACAACCTCAATTATTGCTTTTAGATGAGCCAACTTCAGCACTAGATATGTCAGTACAAGCCGAGATCTTAAATCTGCTTAACACGCTGAAAAAGGAACACCATATGACATACTTATTAGTCAGCCATGACGCGGATGTCATTGCACATATGTCAGATAGAGCGGCATTAATGGAAAATGGTGAACTAACACAACATTATGATCGAGATGCGTTATCAAAAGGGATACATCGTCTTGATTGAAATAAACGAGAATAGATAAAAGAAGAGATCCGAGCAGTATTACGTTATTAATACTGCTCTTTCTAAGAGTATTGTACCGTTTTTTAATTGTTCTGCGCTGTGTTTAAGCTAACAAGCCGGGGAAAATAGAACGCAATCCCGTCACAATAAATTCAATACCTAACGACATTAATAATAAGCCCATTATACGAGTAACTACGTTAATGCCAGTTTGCCCTAAATATTTCACTAATAGCGTTGCACTACGAAACAGCAACCAACAACAAAATGCAAAAAAGAGACTGGTTGCAGCTAATCCTAAAAAGTTAGTAAAACCTTCCCAACGAGAGCTCCAGACAATACAAGAACTGATCGCCCCAGGCCCTGCCATCAATGGTAATGCTAAAGGTACAACAGCAACACTATTACGTACTGCGGATTCGTTTCGTTCTTGGTTATTTTGCTTATCTTCTCCTAAACGTCCATTTATCATGGTCATCGCAATAGTCACAATCAGCATTCCCCCTGCTATACGAAACGAATCGATAGAGATACCGAAAATACTCAGTATAGAATCACCGATTAATAGAGAAGAAACCAAAATAATTGCAACGGAGCCATTCGCAATTAAGTTTGTTTTATTGCGCCCTGCATCAGTTTGATAACTTGTCATACTGATAAAGACTGGCAAAATACCAATTGGGTTTACAATCGCAAAAAGACCGACAAAAAATTTAATATAACCGGATAAATCCAGCAGTGACTCCATGAAAAGCCCCTTCTTGGCTAATAAACATGCGAATTATTCTATAAAAGATAGAGTAACTCCAAAAAATGCGCGTTACTTTAAATCAATAAACC